>NZ_JBSGGG010000024.1:0-168511 GCF_053603795.1 Nocardia sp. NPDC004123 | reverse complement strand
GGCTCTTTCTGTGCTGGCCGCCGCGTCAACCCTGCTTAACCCCCCTCCCCACACTCGGCCCTCCCCCCCCGCATTCCTTGGGCCCACACACCGGAAATGGTGTGTGCGCCAAGGCATGTTCGCCGTTCACGAGGGTGTGGGGATGGCTTGGGCTATGAGAAGCTTCACGGCGCGGTGGACCCGGGTGGTGTCGCCCGTCACCCACCAGTCCTGGATCAGGCCGCGCATACCCGAGATGAGCAGGGTGGCGGAGGCCTCGGGGTCGGGGATGGTGGGGTCGATTCGGCTGAGGGACTGGGTCATTGCGGTGATGAGCACCAGGATGGCGTCGGTCGCGTAGGCCTTGAATGGGCTGTTGGGGACAGTGGCCGCGCCGAGAACCTGGAGCAGCACCGGGAGACTGTTCGCGAACTGGCCTGCGGTGTTGATCGCGAAGGACGCCGAGAGTCGCTCGCGCAGAACCTCCGCCGAGTCGATGCCCGAGAACAGCGCGGCGATATCGGGCCGCTGGGTTTCCAAGGCGGCGACCAGCATTGCCTCTTTCGTTCCGAAGTAGTGGATCAGCATGCGGGAGCTGGTGCCCAGGTATTCCGCCAGCGGGCGCAGGGAGAGTTCGGCCAGGCCGTGCTCGGCGATGTAGGCGATGACGCCTTCGAGGAGCTGGGCGCGGCGGGCGTGGTCGAGTGGGCGGGGCACGGGTTGACTGTAGCGGGTGGTACAGGTATCCATGTCAGCATGAGTGTAACGACTGGTACAGAAACTCGCCGGGGCGTCGTGGTGACGGCAATGGCGGCAACCACCTGCCTGGGGGCCGACCTCGACACCACCTGGTCGCGACTACTGGCGGGGGACAGTGGGATCGGCACGCTCACAGACGATTTCGTCACCGACAACGACCTGCCGGTGCGGATCGGCGGGCGGCTGGTCGCGCAGCCGGGGGAGCAGCTGACCCGGATCGAGCAGCGGCGGATGTCGTTCGTGCAGCAGCTGGCACTGGTACTGAGCCGGCAGGTCTGGCGGGAGGCGGGGACGCCCGGCGTCGAGGCGGAACGGCTGGCGGTCGCCGTGGGCACCGGGCTCGGCGGGGGCGAGGCACTGGTCAATGCCGTGGACCTGATGAAGACCGGGGGGTACCGGAAGGTGCCGCCCATGACGGTGCCCATGGTCATGCCCAACGGTTCGGCGGCCACCGTCGGATTGGAGATCGGTGCGAAAGGCGGTGTGTACGCGCCGGTTTCGGCCTGCGCCTCGGGCGCGGAGGCCATCGCGCACGGCTGGCGGCTGATCGCCACCGGCGAGGCCGACGTGGTGGTGGCGGGCGGCGTCGAGGGACACATCGACGCGGTGCCGATCGCCAGTTTCGCCATGATGCGGGCCATGAGCACCCGCAATGACGAACCCGAGCGCGCCTCACGGCCTTTCGACAGGGACCGGGACGGGTTCGTGTTCGGCGAGGCGGGCGCGCTGCTGGTGCTGGAGTCGGAAGCGCATGCGCGGGCGCGGGGTGCGCGGATGCTCGGCCGGGTCCTCGGCGCGGGCATCACCTCGGACGGCTACCACATCACCGGCACCGCGCCCGACGGTGACGGCGCCGCCCGCGCCATGCGCAAGTCCCTCGCCACGGCCGGCCTGACTGGCGCGGACATCGACCACATCAATGCCCACGCCACCGGCACCCAGGTCGGTGACGCCTCCGAGGCGAAGGCGATCATGACGGTCGCGCCACATGCCTCGGTGTACGCGCCCAAATCGGCCCTGGGCCACTCCATCGGCGCTGTCGGCGCCCTCGAAGCCATGCTCACTCTGCGCACGCTCAACGAGCAGATCGTCCCGCCCACACTGAATTTCGAGACCCCGGACCCGGATACCGAGCTGGATGTGGTGGCCGACAAGCCGCGCCATCAGGAACTCCGGTACGCGCTGAGCAACTCCTTCGGCTTCGGCGGCCACAATGTCACCCTCGCGCTGGGACGCGCCTGACCGATAGCCCTTGGGCCGCGGCCGGATTCGAAAGCTCAGGGCAACTTGTCCGTCTGGACACGCGGGTCCAGCTTGCGCAGCGTATCGGGGCGGTCGGTCAGGCACGGCCAATCCCGGCTCACCGCTTCGAGAGTCGCGTGACCCGCCGGAATGAGTGCGTCGGCGTCGGGGCGATCGGCGAGGGTGTCGCCCAGATGGTCACTGGCCGGGCGGTCGAGGGGCTGGATGACGGTGTTCGGCAGATCCAGCAGCACCGAGAGGATGTCCAGGCGGCCGGGCGGAATCAGCGCGCGGGCCGCGGCGAGAGCGGTGGCCGGAACGATGATGGTGTGGCCCGCGTCCGCGGTCGCCCATACCACCGATTGCACGTATGCCACGCGATGCGCCCAGGCGGTCAGCGCTGCGGTGTCGAACACGACGCCGCCCAGCGTCGGGGCGGCGGGGGTCATGCCGCGCCGGCGTGATCGCCGGGATCCTCCTTATCCGATAAGGGCGGCAACCCCTGCACGGCACGGGCGCGATTGATCAGATCCAGCGGCGGGCGGCCGCCGAGCGCGTTCTCCAGGCGGGCCAGCGATTCGGCCCGATCGACCCGGGCCTTCACGGATTCGGCGACGAACGCGGAGATCGAGGCGATGCGGCCGGTGCTGCGCCAATCGTCGAGGGTGGCAGCAATCTCCTCCGGCATCGTCACGGTGATCTTGCGGGTACGACGCGGTCTCGCCATACCGCGATGGTATCCCAGGCATACCGGAAAACCCCTGGCGACCGCACGGAATTTACACACTGGCCTGCAAGTTCGGTGAAATCCGTCCTGCTCGCGCCTACCCCGGATTACACCGGTTCGGCCGCGATTTCGATCCGAAACTCGGAGCCGATCCTGGAGCGCACTGCCCGCAACTGCCCGGGCATATCGGAGACGGATCGCCCGATTCGAACCGCCGCGGAGAGCGCGCGCCGTGTATCAGCCTGGCGCTCCTGGGCCGTTCTCGGACGCAGTCCAACCACTGCCGACCTGGTCGCCAGTCGGCGTGTCGCGCTACCGACTCGCGGGCAGGTTTTGAGGTCCCGCGATCCATCAGCAACCACACGTACCGGGCTGCAACGACGAGAGGACCCAACTCGTGACCGCCGGACACACGCGCGAATGCCAATGGGCGGGAGAGGAGCACGGTGACCCGGCCGCCGCTGGCGAGGAATGACATCGGCCGGCTGGTGCCTAAAGGTTCGGAGCCCCACCTTTGAACGCGCAGGTCAAACAGCATCCGGATCAAAGCCGACTTCAATCCGGAATTCGGGCGTACGGAAGCGATGTCGGCAGGCCGCGAAGCGACGAGATCGTCACGCCACCGGATGCGGTTCCGGCACCGCCACCGCGGTGGCATCCCGATCGGCCCGCACCCCACGAAACGACGAATGCCGTAGCAGACCTTCCGCACTGACCTCCCGGTATTCGATGTCGGCCGGTCCGGATTCCCCCTTCCTGGACCGGCTTTCGTCGTTTCCGGCGGTAGCAACGCGAGAGGGCCGAAAAGGACTCGGCCCCAGCCTGTTTGGCGTCGGCGCTTTCAAGCCGATAGATTGACCTGGACAGCCGTTGATGTGTCTCTGCAATTAGATGGTCGCCGCCGGTACGCCCCGCCATCGAATGCCCGGCGGCGGACCATGAGAGCCACTTCTCCGGTGAGACGTCCCCGGCTACAGCATTTCGGCGTACATGTGGCCGTCGAGGATTCCGAACTCGATCCGGCAGGGGAACGCCGACGGGTGCCCGGCCGCAACAGCGTGCAGGTTTCCCCCGATGACGGTGGTCGCCCAGTTTCGCAGCTGCTCGGGTAGCTGGTAGCGCGCGCCGTTGGTTGCCCGCAGATACAGGGTGTCGGCGCCGGCGGGGTCGTGGATGCCGACGGCGGCGACGTCGAGGATCATCCCTATCTGCTGCGGCGTGGCGATCATGGGTGGCTCGAGTGGTGTCATGCCAGGAAGATAATGCTGGTAGCGGGCGGTGCGGGCTGCTCTGGCCGATACGGTCCGATACGTCCGGGTCGGTCTCGGCTTCCGGCTGAACGCACCGAGACCTGCTGCAGCTGTCGCACCCGGAGACCGGTCAGGACGAGCGGCGCCGCCTGTTCGACTGGATCTGCCACCGCGACGCATCCCTCGACGGCCTGTGCCTGATCGAGGGCTTCGAGCGCGCCCAGACCGCGCCGGCGCAGCAGATCCCCGAGCTCTCCGCGAGTACCGGCTGTCATGGGAGATGCTGCCCGACGAGGCACTCAACGACCCGTACGTGTGGGAAGCGCTGCTGCACAACGGGATGCCGCAGACCGCGCTGATGCGCCAGCTGCCGCGCCTTACCCGCCTCGGCCTGTTCTCGCCGCTCGGCAGCCATGCGAACGAGGTCGCCGCGCGACTGGCCAACCCGGAGCGCCTGCGGAAGGCGCGCGTGCACCCGGTGAATGTTCTTGTCGCGCAGCGCACCTACGCCTCCGGTCGCTCCGCGCGTGGCGAAGGTATGTGGGAGCCGTCGCGCCCTATCGTCGATGCCCTCGACGGGGCGTTCTACGCAGCGTTCGAGGCAGTCGAGCCCGGATTCGACTCGGCGGTCCCGACATTGCTCGCGGACTTCGCTCGTGGTCTCTGACGGTCGCGCCGAGCAAGCGCGCGAACACCATCGGCTCGGTCAGGAGACAGACCGCCTCGGTGAGCAGAACACCGCTCGGCCCGCAACGCACTCATTCGCGCGTTGCGGGCCGAGAATCCGATCATTTGGACGTACGCGGCTCTTGCGAAGGCCGTCAGGTCCAGTCAGGAACTGATCGAGGCAATCGTTAACCGGCGCGTTCCCTCGGGCTGGCTGGCTAAGCCGCTGACCCAGGTCGGTGACCTCGTGCAGGGCGCGTACACCAAGCTGCGCGGCGGCGATACCTCCGGGGTGACCGACTTGCAGACTCGATCGACTCGATCGAGGCGCAGGCGAAGGGCGCGGGCGACGCGATCAACGAGCCCGCCAATACCGACCCAACTCCGTACCGAACTAACTGTCGGAACCGTTCCCGTCCGACATCCGGGCGGTATTCGAAAGGAGACGCTAATGCGCGACGCCGACGGCCATCCCATCTTCTCTCGATGCCTCGCCTGCACCAACCGCATCCACTGGGTGGAATGCCCGACCGGCGGGTCGTGGAAGCACGACAGGCATCCCGGCGACGACCACGACGCGGTCTCGCCGCTGCGTGTGCTGGAAGAGAGGGACGACAGCGGCAACTATGTGGTCGTGGGAACCACCATATGACCGCGCCCCTCCGTTGAGCACCGCCTGGGTCATCTCCGAACCCCGGGGTCTGAGTGCTGTAAAAGCCCTGATCGCATCGAATTTGGCGGTGTGTTTGTGATTGACAGGGGCGTGTTCCCTGAGGAACGCAGCGGTACCGCAGGATTTGAGTGGAAATCGACTGTCGATGTCTCCCCGGATCGACATCTTCCGCTCGGCGGTGCCGGTGACCTTCGGGCCGTCGACCCGACCACGCGAGCTGACATCGCCGTGAGACGCGCTACCCGTTCCCGGGGCATCCCGCACGAAAACCGGTCATTCGGATTGCGCTGATCCGAAACCTGCCGGTCAGGCGCGGATCCGAGTTCGATACGGTGGAGTGTGCCCACGGCCGTGGGCGTCGCCGCAATTCTCCAGTCAAGAGGGCAGAACTAGATGGATCAGAGTTCGATCGCGTGGGCCGACGGTGCGCTCGTCACTATCGACCAGCGGGCGTTGCCGCACGAGGTGCGGGAGCTTCGGATTACGACGGTCGACGAGGTCATCGATGCGATCAAGACTCTGGCCGTGCGTGGCGCGCCGGCGATCGGCGTGTGCGGCGCGTTCGGTGTGGTGATCGCGGCCCGTGCCGCCACCACCGACGGCGTGGTCGACGCCGGGCGGGTCGAGGCCGAGGCCGCGCGGATCGCGGACGCCCGGCCGACCGCGGTGAATCTGGCCTGGGGTGTGCAGCGCACGCTGGCCAAGCTTCCCGAGGGGCTGCAGGCCATGCTCGACGAAGCCCTCGACATGCTGGCCGAGGACGGGCGGGTGAATCTGGCCGCCGCCACCGCGGCCGCCGATCTGATCCAGCGGCTGTGCGCGGACCGCCCGCTGCGGCTGCTCACCCACTGCAACACCGGCCGCCTGGCCACCACCGCGTGGGGGACCGCCATCGGCGCGCTGCGGGTGCTGCATCAGCGGGGCGCGCTCGCCGAGGTGATCGTCGACGAGACCCGCCCGCTGCTGCAGGGCGCGCGCCTGACCGCGTGGGAGATGGCCGAAGCCGGTATCCCGCACCGGCTCACCATCGATTCCGCCGCCGCGTGGGCCATGGCCACCGAGCAGGTGGACGCCGTGGTCGTGGGCGCGGACCGGATCACCGCCGACGGGTCGGTCGCCAACAAGATCGGCACCTACATGCTGGCCATCGCGGCGCAGCACCACGGCATTCCGTTCATCGTGGTCGCACCCGAGTCGACGCGGGACATCTCCACCGCGAAGGGCTCCGACATCGTGGTGGAGCAGCGCGCCGCGGCCGAGGTGACCGGATTCGGCGGCGTCGCAACGGCTCCCGAGGGCACGAAGACGTTCAACCCGGCCTTCGACGTCACCCCGGCCGAGCTGGTGACCGCCGTGGTCACCGAGTTCGGGGTGCTCCAGGACCCGGCGGCCGCGCGGACTTCCGCGTCGGCGGCCACCACCCCGAAGTCTGCGGCGGGCGCGGAGATCGCGGAGATCGCGCGCGGCCTGTATGCCAGTGGCTGGATGCCCGGCACCGCGGGCAATATCTCTGTGCGCCAGGGCGATACGGCCCTCGTCACCGCCAGCGGGTTGTCGAAGGGCGAGCTCACCGCCTCCGACATGGTGACCGTCGCCGTGGTCGACTCCGAGCCCGTCGACGCTTCCGGCCGCAAGCCCTCGGCGGAGACCACCATCCACACCGCCGTCTACCGCACCCGCGGCGCCGACGCGGTCGTGCACGTACACCCGCCGCACGCCACGGCCGTCTCGATCACGACGGCCGGATCAGGCGTCACCACAGCGCGTTTCGCGGGCTACGAGCTCATCAAGGGCCTCGGCTCGGCCCGCCCGGATGTCATCGACATCCCCGTGTTCCCGAACCATGCCGATGTCCCGCAGATCGGCGCGGATATCGAGAAGTACCTGACCGAGCATCCGGAGGCCCCGCCGGTGCTGTTCATCGCCGGGCACGGCATCACCGCCTGGGGTTCGAGCCTGGCGCAGGCACGCGATCGCGCGGAGTGCCTCGAGGCCGTATGCCAGCTGACCACCTTGACCGGACACCGAGAGATTCCGGTGGGCGACCATGTATGAACTGAATACAGCGTTCCGAGAAAGGAACCTCCCATGACCCTGTTGCAGATCATGTCCGCCAAGGACGCCGGTGATGTGGTGCTGCGCACCGACGATGACGCGGTGATCGCCGCCGAGCTGGCCAAGCGCGGCATCACCTTCGAGCGCTGGCCGCTGCTGGAGGGTTTCAGCGTCGCCACCACCACCGAGCAGCTGCTGGCCGAATATCAGGGCCGCATCGACGAATTGAATGCCGACGGCCGCTACAAGTTCATCGACGTGGCGCGCATCCACCCCGACGACAGCGATCCGGAGTGGCCCGCCAAGGCGGTCGCCGCCCGCACCAAATTCCTGGACGAGCACCGCCACGCCGAGGACGAGGTCCGCTTCTTCGCGGCCGGCGCGGGCTGCTTCTATCTGCACCTGGGCGATGAGGTGCTGGCCACCGTGTGCACCGCGGGCGATCTGGTCTCGGTGCCGGCGGGCACCCTGCACTGGTTCGACATGGGCACCCGGCCGGAGTTCGTGGCCGTGCGCTTCTTCGAGGAAGAGGACGGCTGGATCGGCGATTTCACCGGCGACAAGATCTCGTCCGGCTTCCCGACCCTCGACGAACTGCTGGCCCCGGCATGATCAAGGCGGTCGTGCTCGATATCGAGGGAACCACCAGCCCGACCAGTTCGGTGCGGGAGGACCTCTACGGCTACACCCGCGACCGGCTCCCCGCCTGGCTGGCCGAGAACACCGGCGGCGCAGCGGATCCCATCCTCGAGGCCACCCGCGCCCAGGCGAACCGCCCCGACGCCGACGCCGCCGAGGTGGCCCGCATCCTCGTCGAGTGGCTCAATACCGACGTGAAGTCCGAGCCGCTCAAGGCCGCCCAGGGCATCATCTGCGCCGAGGGCTTCCGCAACGGGTCCCTGCACGGCGAGTTCTTCCCCGACGTACCGTCGGTGCTGCGTGCCTGGCGCGACGCCGGTCTGGAACTCTACATCTACTCCTCGGGTTCGGTTCGCAACCAGAAGGATTGGTTCGCGTTCGCCCGGGGCGGCGATCTGTCCCCGCTGATCAGCGGCCACTTCGACCTGTCCACCGCGGGCCCGAAGCGCGAAGCCTCCTCCTACGAGAAGATCGCGAGCGCCATCGGCGTCCCCGCCGACCAGATCCTGTTCCTGTCCGACCACCCCGACGAGGTCGACGCCGCCGTGGCGGCCGGCTGGCAGGCCATCGGCGTCACCCGCCCGGGCGAGCCGAACAGCCCGCGCGGTCCGCACCGCTGGATCGGCGACTTCGCCGATGTCGTGCCCAACTGACCTGCCGCACAAGCGAAGACGAGGCGAGCCCGTCCGGATTTCTCCGGGCGGGCTCGCCTCGCGTTCGGGACAGCTGTCAGCGCACGCCGGCGGTGGCAGCCCGGTCGATGAGGTACTCGACCAGCGTCATCAGCACGTTCTTGCACGAGCCGCGGTCGCGGGCGTCGCACAGCAGCACCGGGATTCGCTCGTCCAGGTCGAGCGCGTCGCGCACCTCGGCCGGGGTGTACAGGGGCGCGCCCTCGAAACAGTTGACGGCCACCGTGAAAGCGACGCCGCGGCGTTCGAAGAAGTCGATCGCCGCGAACGAGCCCTCCAGGCGGCGGGTGTCGGCCAGCACGACCGCGCCCAGCGCACCGCGCGCCAGTTCGTCCCACAGGAACCAGAAGCGGTCCTGGCCGGGCGTGCCGAACAGGTAGAGCACCAGGTTCTGGTCGATGGTGATACGACCGAAGTCCAGCGCCACCGTGGTGGTGGTCTTGCCCTCGACGCCGCGCAGATCGTCGACGCCGGCGGACAATTCGGTAATGAGTTCTTCGGTGCGGAGCGGAGTGATCTCGCTGATCGCCCCCACCATCGTTGTCTTACCCACGCCGAAGCCGCCCGCGATGAGGATCTTCACCGAGGCGGCCATGGGCTGGGCGGTATCAGAGTTTTCGAATGCCATCGAGTACCGCTCGCAGAATGTTGAGGTCACCGGGCGCGGCCTCGGGGGAGGCCGGGGCCCGGAAGTTGAGGATGTTGTCTGAAATCAGGTCCCCCACCAGGATTTTGGTCACCGCCAGCGGCAGCCGCAGGGCGGCCGAGACCTCGGCCACCGACAGCGGCAGCCGGCACAACCGGACGATTTCCGCATACTCCGGTTCGACACGACGCAGCGGTGGGGCGGCATTGGGTACCACCACCACCGTGAGCATGTCCAGATCGTGCCCCGCTCCCATGGTTCGGCCACCGGTCCGTGCGTAGGGACGCACGAGCGGACCGGCCGCGTCATCGAACCACTGTTCCCCCGGCCCCGGCCTCATGACAGTCGGGGGTTGCCTTGTCCGGCCAGATTGTGGCGCGGGGTGGTGGACAGGTAGTTGCCTACGCGCTGCACGGTCAGGTTCATCTCGTAGGCGACCATGCCGAGGTTGGCCTGTTCGGTGGCCTGCAGCGCGAGGCAGGCATGGCTGCCTGCGGCGGTCACGAACAGCACCGCGCGCTCGAGTTCGATGACCGCCTGGCGGACGCCGCCGCCGTCGAATCTGCCTCCGGCGCTGCGCGCCAGGCCGTAGAGGGTGGAGGACATGGCACCGAAGTGCTCCGCGTCCTCGCGGCTCATGGCGGAGGAGCGGCCCAGCAGCAGCCCGTCGGTGGAGTGCACCACCGCGTGACGGACGCCTGCGAGCCGGTCGACCAGATCATCGAGTAGCCAGTTGAGATCACCAGCGTTTGAGGTGGTCACCGTCGCCTTCCTGTCGTTCCGACTGTGTGCCTTCGAAGAAGGCCTGGGACTCAGGCCCGAACGAACCGGGGTCGGCCTGGCGGCCCTGCCTGGTTCCGTTTTCGATGGCGGAGAAAAGGTCTCGGGCCTGCTCGGCCGTGCGGGTGGCCTGGACCGCCGACTCGGGGGCCGACTGCTCCTGCGCCAATTCCGGTGCGAGACTTGCCTGCCGGCGCCTACGCGGGAGCGCGGGCCGGGCGTCGGAGCCAGTGTAATGGGAGCGCCCGAATTCGCGAGACCGGAAACCGTTTTCCACCGGCGGGATGGGTTCGGCCGGCGGATTCGGGTTCGGCCGCGGGTTGGTCGGCGGGTCGAACGGCGTTGCGGCTCCGAAGGACATGACCGGCGGCACCTGCGAGCCCGTGGACGGCCCGAACGGCTCGCGCTGGGGCGCGACCGGGGCCACCGGCGCGCTGGGCGCGACGGGCGGTTCCGGTGCGGCCGGGGGTGTGTAGGACTCGTAGCCGACGATGGGCAGCTCGTAGCTCGAGATCATCGACGCGGGGACCGCCGGCGCCGCGGGGAGCTGGGGCAGCGCGGCCACCGCCAGCGAGGCCGCGGACGGCTCGGCGGCGTCCAGCTGCCGCGGCACGACCGGGATCTCGCCGGTGCGGCCGGAGGGCTGCACGACCACGATGTTGGGCACCAGCACGATGGCCCGCACGCCGCCGTAGTCGGATTCGGTGAGCCGCACCGAGATCCCGTTACGGGCCGCCAGCTGGGCGACCACGAAGCGGCCGAGGCGGAAATCGTCGGGCAGCATGGCGACACCGAAATCGGGTGCGTCGCGCAGGATCTCGTTGATCCGCGCCAGCTCCTCCTCGGGCATACCCATGCCCTGGTCGATCACCTCGATCGCGACACCCTTGCCGACCACATTGCCGCGCACCTCGACCTGCGACTGTGGCGGCGAGAAGTGGGCGGCGTTGTCGACGAGTTCGGCGAGCAGGTGCACGAGGTCGGCGACCGCGCTGCCCGCGATGGACACGTCGGGCAGCCGCGCGATCTTGACGCGGGTGTAGTCGAGGGTCTCGCCGACGGCCGAGCGCACGATCTCGAGCAGCTGCACCGGATTACGCCACTGCCGGCCGGGCTGACCGCCCGCGAGAATGATCAGGTTCTCGGCGTTGCGGCGTTCGCGGGTGGCCAGGTGGTCGAGGCGGAAGTAGATGTCGAGCAGCGCCGGATCCTCCTGCGACGACTCCGCGGCGTCGAGGATCTCCAGCTGGCGGTGCACGATGACCTGGCTACGGTGGGCGATATTGAGGAACATCGCCTTGACGCCCTCACGGGTGCGGGCCTCGGTGACGGCGGCCGTCACGGCGGCGGCGTGGGCGTGGGTGAACGCCTTTGCCACCTGGCCGATCTCGTCGTGGCCGAAGTCCAGCACCGCGGCCTCGGCGGCGATGTCGACCGGCTGGCCCGTGCGCAGCTTGGCCATGATCTCGGGCAGCCGCTCGTCGGCCAGCACCAGCGTCTCGTTGCGCAGGCCCTTGAGGCGGCGGATGATCCGGTTCGCGAGCACCAGCGACACCAGGAAGGCCAGCCCGGACACCGCCAGCATGCCGCCGCCGGCGAGTGCGGAGTTGCGGGAATTGCTGTCGGCCACATCGGCGGCCATCTTCTCGTTGTGGCGGCTCATCTTCTCCCACAGGTGCAGGATCTGGGTGTTCAGCCGGGCAACGGTGTCGCGCCACTCCTGCGGGGTGAACGTCAGCGGTGCGACCTGCGGAGCGGCACCGGGTTTCGCGGGCGGCACCGTCATGGGATCGAGTGCTCGCGAGAGCAGCACGTTCTCCATCATGACGATCTTCGTCCAGTCCGGATCGTTCATGAGGGCCTGCATGTCGACGTCACCGTTGGTGCCGTCACCGCCGGCCAGCACGCCGAGGTTCACCCGGTAGGTGCCTGCCACGCGGGAGAATTCGATGGCCAGCTCGGGCGGCAGGGCGCCGCCAGCGAGCAGGACCTCGCCGACCGCGGCCTCGCGGGAGAGCATCTCGGCGGACTGCACGACCTGCAGGCCGTTGGCGACCTCCAGAGCGACTTCGGAACTGGGCGCGGTGTCGGCGACGATGCGGGTGCCGATCCAGACGAACTCGAGCAGCTTGCCGTAGAAGTAGTAGACGTCGGAGACCGACACCGCACTGGTGTCGATCTGGGTGCGCAGACCTGCCAGCTGGCGGGTCAGGGTGAGCAGCCCGCCGACGTCCCCGGTGACGGATTTCGGGCCGACCTTCTCCATGGCGGCGCTGACCGGGGCCATGCCCTGCAACGCGGTGTCGAGACGGGTGCGCGCCTGCGCCAACGACTTCGGATTCGCGTCATCGCCGCCACCCATCTGGGCGAGGGAGAGCTGGCGCTCCTGCTCCACCGCGGCGATCACTTCTCCGGTGGGCGGTCCCGCGGCGGACAACGCGTCCGCCCAATCCCGCGCGTGCTTGCCCTCGACCACCAGGTACCCCGCGCCACCCACGCCGATCACGAGCAGCGCCAGGCTCGGGACGAGTGCGATGGCGAGCACGCGGGTCCGGACCCCGAGCCTCGCTCTGAACATCGGGCAAAGGTAACGGGGCGTAAGTCACATATGCCCCACCGATCCCGTTGAGCGGGACTGAGGTTGACTTTCTCATTCATGTATGCGTGTGCATCGCAAATAATGCCCTCGATCAGCTACCTGCTGGCAACCGGAATTCCGGGCAGGACAGCACAATTCGCGACTCTCACGCACGCTGGCGCGGTGCGGCGGAGAGGAAGGATCCGACCCGCTGCACGGTCAGGTTCATCTCGTAGGCGACCATGCCGAGATTCGCGTCGGCCGCGGCCTGCAGCGCCAGGCAGGCATTGGCACCCGCCGCGGTGACGAACAGGACGGCGCGGTCGAGTTCGATCACGGCCTGCCGCACCCCGCCCGCGTCGAATCGGTGCCCGGCACTGCGGGACAGCCCGAACAGGGTCGAGGACATGGCACAGAAGTGCTCCGCGTCCTCCCGGCTCATCCGCGCCGACCGGCCGAGCAACAGCCCGTCGGTGGAATGCACCACCGCATGCCGCACGCCCGCGAGTTTGTCGACGAGATCGTCGAGGAGCCAGTCGAGATCACCAGCGGGGGAGGTGTTCACCATCGCCTTCCTGTCGGGTGGCGGGCGGCGCGCCGGGATCGGTCTGCCGCCCCTGTCGCGTGCCGTTCTCGATGGCCGAGAACAACTCTCGCGCCTGCTCGGCGCTGCGTTCGTCCGGCGCCGGGGCCGGAAAGTGCTCGGGGCCCGGATGCCCGGCCAACTCCGGCGCGAGATGCTCCTGGCGGCGGCGCCGCGGCAGCTCGGGCCGGAGATCGGCGGTGACCTGCGTATCCGGTGCGGGAAAGTCCGGTTCGGGCGGGCCCGGATGCCACGCATCGAATGATGCCGCCGCCGCTCGGAATTCCGGCGACGCGATCGCCGCCTGCTCGAGTTCGGCGCGGCGCTGCGGGGGCATGGCCTCCGTCCGCGGTTCCGCCGCGCCGAGCTCGCCCTCGATCAGCCCGGACGGGATGAGGACGATGGCGCGCGTGCCGCCGTAATCGGAATCGGACAGGCGCACCGAGATCCCGTGCCGGGCGGCCAGCCGCGACACCACGAACAGGCCCAGGCGGGAATCCGAGGACAGGCTGGTGACGGCGAAATCCGGTGGCCCGGCCAGCAGCTCGTTGAGCCGGGCCAGGTCGGACTCGGGAATACCCATGCCCTGATCGCTGATCTCGACCGCGACCCCGCGGCCCACCGAGGCGCCGGAGATCTCGACGCGGGACTGCGGCGGGGAGAAGGAGGCGGCGTTGTCGATCAGCTCGGCCAGCAGGTGGATGAGGTCGGCGACGGACCGCCCGGCAATGAAAGCCGCAGGCAGGCGGCCGGTCTGGACCCGGGTGTAGTCGGCGGTCTCGCCGACCGCGGACCGCGCCAGTTCCAGCAGCGGGACGGGATTGCGCCACTGGCGGCCGGGACGCCCGCCCGCGAGAATGATCAGGTTCTCGGCATTGCGGCGTTCCCGGGTGGCCAGGTGGTCGAGCTGGAAGTAGATGTCCAGCAGCTCCGGATCCTCCTGCTGGGATTCGGCCGCGTCGAGGATCTCCAACTGCCGGTGCACCACCACCTGGCTGCGGTGCGCGATATTGAGGAAGACCGACTTCACGCCCTCGCGGGTATGCGCCTCGGTGACCGCGGCGGCGACGGCCGTCCCGTGGGCGTGGCCGAAAGCCTCGGCGACCTGTCCGATTTCATCGTGGCCGAAGTCCAGGACGGGAGTTTCGGTCTCGATATCGAGGTGTTCACCGGCGGCCAGCCGGCTCATCGTCTCGGGCAGCTGCTCGTCGGCCAGGGCGAAGGTGCGGTCGCGCAAACGCCGGAGCCTGCGGATGATCCGATTGGCCAGCGCCAGCGCGACCAGGATCGCGCCCACCCCGACCACGACCATGCCCGCCCCGGCCGCCAGCGATTTCCTGGTGGTGTCGTCCGCGGCGGCCCCGGCCAGCTGCTGGGCCTCGGCGTTCTCCGCCTGCCAGAGGTTCGCCAGGCCGTGCGTGACCTCGCCGGCGCTGTGCTGCCATTCCGCGACCGAGATCGGGAGCGGTTGCAGCGCCGAGCGTTTGGCCGAGCCGTCCGACGGCACCAGAGTGTGCTGGGCCAGGACCGGCTCCACCACGCCCAGCTGCTGCCAGGCGGTGGTCGAGACCAGCGCCCGGGCCGCGGCGGCCTGCTTCTCGTCGGGTGCGCTGACGATGCCGTCGATCCGGGTGCGGTAATAGCCGACCAGGCTGAGGTATTCGGCGCCCAGCTCGGGGGAGAGGTCGTTGCCGTCGACGAGGGCCGCGCCCAGCGCGTTCGCGCGGCTCATGGCCTCCAGGCAGTGCAGTACGTCCGCGGCCTGGGTGAGCTCGACGGCGGTGGCGGCATCGGGCGCGGTCTTCTGTGCGACCTGCACGCCCGCCATGACGGCCTCGGGAATGTGGTTGTAGAAGGCGTAGGCGTCGGCCAGCCCGAGCGTGCCCGCATCGACGCCGGCGCGAATTCCGGCCAGCTGCTTGCTCATTTCGCCGAGGGCGCCGGTGGCCTGGCCCATGGACGCGGGCCCGATCCGCGACAGCGCCGACTGGGCCGGGGCGATCAGGCGCACGGCACTGTCGAGCCGCTGGCGTGCCGTCGTCAGCTGGCGCACATCGGAATCCATCCCGGCCACCCGCCACAGGGTCAGCTGCCGTTCGGCCTGCACGGCCTCGATCAGCTCGCGGGTGGGCGCGATGCCCGCCTGCATCTCGTCGGCCCAGGTGCGGGCCTGGTGTGAGCGGTCGATCAGGGTGCCGGCGACGCCGAGGCCGATGGCCGCCAACGCCACGCTCGGTACCAGCGCGATGGCCAGGATCCGGGTGCGGACCCCGAGCGTCGGAAAGCGCATCGCTGCAACGTAACTGCGCGGCGATGCGCTCGGCGGGTCGAGTCCTTTTGTGCGGGACGGGATTTGACACTGGCGAGACGAGTCCCCTAAGCCGGGAGGTTGCCTATACCCTGCGACTTCTTTGGAATTCGTTTACCTTCGAGCCAGCTGTGAGCTTCCCGCGAGACCAGAGTGGGCAAACTTTCAGCACTAGCTTCGTCCGCGCCCGGGACAGCGGGCCGCGCCCGGCGATCCGGGCGCGCGGACGGAGAATACGAAGTGCAGCACAGGAAACGCGCATGGCCGGCAGCCATCGCGGTCGCCACGGCCACGGTGTCGGCGGCGACACTCATGGAGCGGGCCAAGGCCGCCGGATTCGCGACCGGCAATGTCAGCACCGCCGAGATCACCGACGGCACACCGGCGGCCGGCACGCTCGTCCGGGTTGGTCAACGGTGCGGGACGCTCTCGCCACCACCTCCGATATCAGTGATGTGCTGGCACTGGAGGTGCACGCGGGCTTCTACGACGCGACCGGTCAGGTGGTGGGTGCGGGGACCTTCCAGCACGCCGACGCGGAACCCGGCGGTGGCGCGCACGCACGGAACCCGGATGGCATCCCCTTCACGACCACCGCGTCCCCGGCCGATGCGCCGATCTCCGCCGCGGTGCTGTCGATTCCAGTGCTGGTCAACGAATAGTCTTTTCCCGCAGCGCTTTTCATGATCCCGCGCACGCACCCCTCGTGCGTGCGCGGGATCGGGTCCGGTAGCCGGTGCTGCCTCACCGGCGATGGATCCCTGCCCGGGTACTGCTGGCTGTTTCTTCGTTCCGCGTTCATGAACGGTTACAGATTTCGCAGGTAGCAGCCAGAAACAAGGCAATCACGACATTTCGGCCCAGCTGGCCCTCCGGCCGAACCCGATCCGAGCGGGCGGAACCGCGCAGTCCCGGCCGGGCGCGGACGTGGCGGAGTAGATTGTGTGTATCCGCAAGTTACTCGCAAGTAGGAGGCAATGATGTCGGTGCCGGCTGCCGCGGTGTTCGAACGGTTGCGCTCGTTCGCGGCCGTGGATACCACCCAGGACCATGCGACCCGAGCGATCACCGAGGTGTTCACCGGCGAGACCCTGGGCTCGGTGCCGGTCGGGACCGCCGCCGATGTCACGGCCGCCATCGCCAAAGCGCGTATCGCGCAGGCCGAATGGGCCGCGCGCACGCCCAAGCAGCGGGCCGAGGTGCTGGATCGGTACCGGGCGCTCGTGGTCGAGAACCGCGAGTACCTGATGGACATCATCCAGGCCGAGACCGGCAAGGCGCGGTGGGCGGCCCAGGAGGAGGTCATCGGGCTGATGTTCGCGGCCCGCTACTTCTCCCGCGTGGCTCCGCAGCTGCTCGCCCCGCACGGTGCGGCCGGCGCGTTCCCGGTGCTGAACCGGGCCTCGGTGCGTGCGGTGCCCAAGGGCGTGGTCGGGGTGATCGCGCCTTGGAACTACCCGATGCTGCTGTCGGTGGGCGACTCGATTCCGGCGCTGCTGGCCGGTAATGCCGTGGTGGTCAAGCCCGACAGTCAGACCCCGTACTCCTCGCTGGTCAACGCCGAGCTGTTCGCGCGCGCCGGGCTGCCGCGCGATCTGTTCGCCGTGGTCCCGGGACCCGGCACGGTGGTCGGCACGGCCATCGTCGAGGACTGCGACTACCTGATGTTCACCGGTTCCTCCGCCACCGGCCGCACCCTGGCCGAGCACTGCGGGCGCCGCCTCATCGGCTTCTCGGCCGAGCTCGGCGGCAAGAACCCGATGATCGTCACCCGCGGCGCCGATCTGAACAAGGCCGCCAAGGCCGCGGTCCGCGCCTGCTTCTCCAATGCGGGCCAGCTGTGCATCTCCATCGAGCGGCTCTATGTCGAGCGTGAGGTCGCCGACCAGTTCACCGCGAAGTTCGTCGCGGCGGTGCGGGCGGCGAAACTCGGTGCCGCGTACGACTTCTCGCAGGATATCGGCAGCCTCATCTCCGAGGCCCAGCTGGAGACGGTCACCAAGCATGTCGCCGACGCGGTGTCGAAGGGGGCGAAGGTGCTCGCCGGCGGCAATGCCCGCCCGGACCTGGGCCCGCTGTTCTTCGAACCGACCGTCCTGTCCGACGTCACCGACGCGATGGAGTGCGGCCGCAACGAGACCTTCGGCCCGCTGGTGTCGATCTACCCGGTCGACTCGGTGCAGGAGGCCATCACCCGCGCCAATGACACCGAGTACGGCCTGAATGCCAGCGTGTGGGCGGGCAGCAAGGCCGAGGGCGAGCACATCGCGGCGCAATTGCACGCGGGCACGGTGAACGTCGACGAGGGCTACGCCCCGGCCTGGGGCACCACCGGTGCGCCGATGGGCGGCATGGGCATCTCCGGCGTCGGCCGCCGCCACGGACCCGACGGCCTGCTGAAGTTCACCGAACCCCAGTCCGTCGTGGTCACGCGGTTCCTGAACCTGGACGCCCCGCCCTTCATCCCGCAGAACACGTGGCAGCCGTTCCTCATGGCCATCGCCCGCGGCATCCGCTTCCTGCCGGGTCGCTGATCCTCCCGCTGGACCACCCGTCCGGCGTGCGTACACTGTACCCGTCGGAAGGGTGGTCGAATGCCGGAGAATCCGCTTGCCGCGCCGGGCGCGTGGGACCAGGTCGCTGAGAGTTACGACGACGTCGTATCGGACATGATGCGGCCGTTCGCGATTCGCGCATTGGAATCGGCCGAACTGAGCGGCCGGTCCCGGGTCATCGATGTGGCCACCGGGCCCGGCGTGCTGGCGCTGCTGGCCGCGCCGCGGGTCGCGGAGGTGGTCGCGGTCGACTTCTCCGAGGCCATGATCCGGCGGCTACGGCGCGCCATCATGCAGACCGGGGTCGGCAATGTGCTCACCGGCGTCGGCGACGGGCAGGATTTGCGCTACGCCAGTAACACTTTCGACGCCGCGTTCTCGATGTTCGGGCTCATGTTCTTCCCGGACCGGGCCAGCGGGTTCGCCGAACTGCACCGGGTGCTGCGACCGGGCGGCATCGCGGTGGTGTCGAGCTGGGCCCCGATCACGGACTCGCCGCTGATGACATTGCTGTTCGAGGCGTTCCAGGCCGGAATTCCGGGATTCCCCGCGCCCCAGCCGAATCCGGAGAGCCTCGAGAATCCGAACCTGTTCGAGAAGGAGCTGCTCGCGGCCGGTTTCACCGAGGTGGTGCTGCGGCCGCACGCGGAATCGTTCAGTTACGACAGCGCCGAGCAGATGTGGGACCGGCTGACCCGGGGCAGCGCGCCACTGCAGGCGACCCGCCGGCGCACCGACAAGGCCACCTGGGCAGCCCAGGAAAAGGTCATGATCGACTATCTGCGCGAGCACTACGTGCCGGGCACACCGCTGTCGACGACCGCGTGGCTGGGCACCGGTCGCGTTCCGCGATAAGGACTTCCGGGTTCGGAGCTGCCCGGAGGCTCCGTAGGTTTACGATGGCGCGGCCGACCCGGAGAAACCGGCCGCGCCACCTTCCTTCATCCGGCCAGCTCGTTGCCGCGCAGCGGAGCGGGAGCCGCTTCCAACGCCGCTGTCTCGGCATCGGTGAACAGGCGTGACCGGATGACGAATCGGACTCCCTCGGGGGCCTCGAGGGAGAAACCACCGCCGCGGCCGGGGACCACGTCGACGGTCAGATGGGTGTGGCGCCAGTACTCGTACTGGTCGGCGCTGATCCAGAACGCCGTGTCCGGGAAGACGCGGCCGAGCAGCACATCGGCCGCGCCCACCCGGAATTCGCCCAGGGGGTAACACATCGGGGAGCTGCCGTCGCAGCAGCCGCCCGACTGGTGGAACATCACCGGACCATGGTGATCGATGAGGTCCTGCAGCACGTGTGCGGCGGCCTCGGTGATGGTCACCCGGGATACGGAACCTGCTTTCATCACGCTCCTCGCAGACCTTCCGGCCTGTCCGACTCCGAATTACCGACAAGTTCTGAATGAACCGAATTGCTTGCGGTTCAGAAGAATCCGAGCTTGTTCGGGGAGTAGGACACGAGCAGGTTCTTGGTCTGCTGATAGTGGTCGAGCATCATACGGTGGTTTTCCCGGCCGATGCCGGACTTCTTGTAGCCGCCGAAGGCCGCGTGCGCGGGATAGGCGTGATAGCAGTTGGTCCACACCCGACCGGCCTTGACGGCGCGGCCCACCCGGTAGGCGGTGCTGCCGTCGCGGGTCCACAGGCCCGCGCCGAGGCCGTAGAGCGTGTCATTGGCGATGGTTACCGCTTCGACCTCGTTGTCGAAGCGGGCCACCGCTACCACCGGACCGAAGATTTCCTCCTGGAAGATCCGCATGTCATTGCGGCCCTCGAAGATCGTCGGTTCGATGTAGTACCCATTGGGGAAGCCCTCCACCTTGCGCATCTCGCCGCCGGTGAGGACCGTCGCGCCCTCTTTGCGGCCGATGTCGATGTAGGACAGGATCTTTTCGTACTGGTCGTTACTGGCCTGCGCGCCGATCATGGTCGTGTCGTCGAGCGGATTGCCGCCCTTGATGGCCTTGGTGCGCTCGAGGCAGCGGGCCATGAACTCGTCGTAGATCGACGAGTGGATCAGCGCCCGCGACGGGCAGGTGCAGACCTCACCCTGGTTGAGCGCGAACATCACGAAGCCCTCGACGGCCTTGTCGAGGAAGGCGTCGTCGGCGGCCATGACGTCGGGGAAGAAGATATTGGGGCTCTTGCCGCCGAGTTCCAGGGTCACCGGGATGATGTTCTCGCTGGCATACTGCATGATGAGTCGGCCCGTGGTGGTCTCGCCGGTGAAGGCGACCTTGGCGACGCGCGGGCTGGAGGCCAGCGGCTTGCCCGCCTCGACGCCGAAACCGTTGACCACGTTGACGACTCCGGGCGGCAACAGGTCGGCGATGAGCTCGATGACCAGCAGCAGCGAGGCCGGGGTCTGCTCGGCGGGCTTGATGACCACGCAGTTGCCGGCCGCGAGCGCGGGGGCCAGTTTCCAGGCGGCCATGAGGATCGGGAAGTTCCACGGAATGATCTGCCCGACCACACCCAGCGGTTCCTGGAAGTGATAGGCGACGGTGTCGGCGTCGATCTGGGAGAGATGGCCCTCCTGCGCGCGCACCGCGCCGGCGAAGTAGCGGAAGTGGTCGACCGTCAAAGGCAGGTCGGCGGCGAGGGTTTCGCGGACCGGCTTGCCGTTCTCCCAGGTTTCGGCGACGGCGAGCCGCTCCAGGTTCGCTTCGATCCGGTCGGCGATCCTGTTGAGGATGTTGGCACGATCCGTCACCGACGTGGCACCCCAGGCGTCGGCCGCCCGGTGCGCCGCCTCCAGGGCCATATCGATGTCCGCGGCACTCGAACGTGCCACCTGGCAGAAGGTTTCACCGTCGATCGGGGAGGGATTGTCGAAGTATCTGCCCTCGATCGGCGCTTTCCACTCGCCGCCGATGAAGTTGTCATAGCGGCGGTTGAAACTGACGATGCTCCCGTCGGTGCCGGGTTTTGCGTAGATCATGGCGCGGCTCCTGATCCCGTATATGCGGTGACGGGGGCCACTATGAACCGCGAAGGTTGGCGGGAGGTTGGCGCCGGGTTGGCGAAACGTTGCTGAGTCACTGCCGTCGAATATGGCTGCGGCAATGGACATTCCGGACAAGGTGGGCATATTCGTGGCACGGCGTGCACCTGCGCACGCGCTGCGGCATCGATTACGCGCGCAAGGCGGTGTGCAGGCGCGCGGTCGCCAGGGCGCGGCGGCTGTCGCCGTGCGGGAGCAGATGCAGCACGTGCTCGTGGATCTCGATGTCGTCCGGGCAGCGCTGGCCGAAACGCAGGGCGTGCTCGGGGTTGTGGTCGGCGAGCACGGCGGTGCGCAGGCAGACGTCGAGGTGTTCGCGCCACTGCGCGATGCCCGGAACGTCCGAATCAGGCAGCAGCGGACCGCGATACAGGCGGACGGCGGTGGTGAGGTCGCCCGCTTCGAGGGCGGCGAGCAGTTCGACCGCATCACAGGCGAGGGGTTCGGTGAGCATGTACCGGCGGTCGGCGATGCGGCCGTCGGTGGCGGCGCGCAGTCGGGAGACGTCGGCCTTGAGGGTGCTGGAGGACACCGACCGGTCGCCATAGACGGCCTCGTGCAAGCGTTCCGGCGTGAAGCCCTCGGGCTCCAGGGCGAGCAGGGTCAGGATCTCCAGCTGCCGGGGCCGCATCGCCATCTGCTTGCCCTGCTTGTAGAGGCGCGGCACCCCCAGCGACTCCAGCCGGGTATCACCGGCCGGGCGGGACTGTTCGGCATGTACTCGGGCTTCGATGGCTGCCACCAGGGCTCGGACCGTTGTGAGGATGAGCGGATGTGAGCGATCCCAATACGTCGACAAATCCAGCACGCCGAGCTGACGACCGTCGGCGGCGCGGATGGGCGCACAGTAACAGACCCAGCCGTGCAGCGCCTCCACCAGATGCTCGGCGGCCCAGACCGAGGTGGGGCGGCCGCTGTGCAGCGACAGCGCGACACCGCTGGTGCCCATGTACGGCTCGTCCCAGCAGCCGCCGGGCGCGAGATTGACCGATTCCGCCCGCCGCCGGACCGAGCGGTCGCCACAGCTGAAGAGCACGGTCCCCGTGTCGTCGGTGACCACCGCGACCATGCCCGAATCCTCCGACAGCGCCCGGAGCTCACCGGCCATCTCGGTGATGGGCGCGCGCAACGGCGATTCGGCCCAGCGCGAACCCAATTCGTCCCGATCGGTTCCGGGCGCCACCGCACGCGTCGGATCCACCGTGCGCAGCGACCGCTCCCACGACTCCGCCACCTCGTTGCGCAGCACCACCTCGGTGCCGGGCGGGCGGCCCGAGGAGGCCGTGGTCCACCGCACCCATGCCTTCTCCAACTCCGCACGCTGGTGCGAAGGAACCGGCAGCTGTGTCATGGCGCAAACTCCTCGCGGTGCGACCGGACCGAGCGATATCCCATGATGGCGCGCGGTCGCATCGCGCGGGCCGCATTCGCCGCAGTCCGTGCGCTAATTCGTTCCGGGCGGCTGCGCAGCCTTCGCCGCCCCGGTTCCGCGCCCTCGAACGGTTCCGGATTCCACTGGTAGACAAGAAGTCATGGTCCTCCCTTTCCGCTTCGGCGTGAACCTGCTGGCCCCCGCATCCCGCCCGGAATGGATCGAGAAGTGCCGTCGCGCCGAGGGACTCGGCTACGACGTCATCGGCGTGCCCGACCATCTCGGGCTGCCCGCGCCGTTCCCGGCGCTCATGCTGGCCGCGGATGTCACCGAACGGCCGCGGCTGAACACCTTCGTACTCAATACGCCCTTCTACAACCCGGTTCTGCTGGCCCGCGACGTGGCCGGGCTGGATCAGCTCACCGGAGGGCGGTTCGAGCTGGGGTTGGGGGCCGGGTACGTGCGGGCCGAATTCGAGGCCGCCGGAATGCCGTTCCCGCCGGCGGGCCGCCGCGTCGCCCACCTCGCGGAGACGGTCACGACGCTGCGCCGCCTCTACGCCGATCCGGAGTATCAGCCGCGTCCGGCGCAGCCGTCCGGGCCGCCGCTGCTCGTGGCCGGCTGGGGTGAGCGGGCGCTGCGGCTGGCCGCCGAGCACGCCGACATCGTCGCCTTCACCGGCGCGAGCTCGGCCGACAGCGGGCTGCTCACGCTCGCGGACGCCGACTCGACCGCGAAGAAGACGGACTATGTGCGCGGGCTGCTCGGAAACCGGGCCGGAGCCGTCGAATTCAACCTACTCGTGCAGGGCATCGCCGCACCGGCCGACCGCGAGGCCGCGGTCGCCTACCTCACCGAGCACCTGCCCTTCGGCTACACCGGCGCGCCCGAGGACCTGCCCGTGCTGCTGGTCGGCACCGCCGCGCAGATGGCCGAGGTCCTGCGCGAACGCCGGGAACGTTTCGGGTTCAACTACATCACCGTGCTCGAGCACAACATGGACCGGTTCGCGCCGCTCATCGAGCTGCTGACGGGGGAGTGATCCCCGCAGGACTCAGGTGCCCGGGACCGCGTCGGGGGCAATGAACATGTAGCTCTTCTCCTCCACCCGCTGCTTGATGCGCCATTCGCCGTCCATGCGCACGAAGGTGTCGTGATACCAGAGCCCGCACAGCATGAGCTGCCGCGTGCCGTCGGCGGCGGTGACCAGCATGGGGTTGTGGCACATGGTGCGGGCGGTGGCGTTATCGCCCTCCACGCGGATGGAGGAGTTACTGATCAGGTGCTGGAAGGCGGAGAAATTCGGCATGACGGTGGCGAGGAACTTCTTGGTCGATTCCACGTCACCGGCCGGGCCGCCCATGGCGGTGTAGTCGATGTGCGCGTCGGGGGTGAAGATCTCGTCCAGCAGTTCCCATTGGTGGGTGTCCACGGCGTGGGAATAGCGGACCATGAGGTCCTCTATTTCCAGGCGGTCCGAAATCTCCTGCAGGGACAGCATGGTGCCTCCGAGTGGTGCCGATAACTGTTCAGGGACGGTGGGCCAGCGTACGGCGAGGTGGGCCTTGATCTTGCCGTTTCCGAAAGATACGGGGATGCAATAGATCTCGCTCGGACCGGTCCGTCATCAGGTCAGACCGCTTTTTCGCCGATCCGGTAGTCCTTGGCCGCGATGGTCCGGGCCACCTTTTGCGGCGCGCCGCCGATGAGGCCGCGCCAGGGCAGGTAGGGGAGCAGGCGGACGTTCAGGTTGCGGAAGGCGATCATGGCCTTGGAGTTCGGGGCGTACCAGCCGCCGACGCCCGCGGCGAAGCGCTGGCAGGCGTCGACCATGGGTCGCATCTCGCGCTCGTAGGCGGCGAAGGCCACGCGGTGATCGCCTGCGGCGGCGGCCAATTCCCCGGCCAGCACATACGCGCCGACGAGGGAGAGATTGGCGCCCTGTCCCGAGAGCGGCGAGGCGCAGTAGCCGGCGTCGCCGACCAGGGCGATGCGGCCGGTCGACCAGGTGTCCATGCGGATCTGTGCCATGGCGTCGAAGTAGAAGTCCGCGGCGTCGGGCAGTTCGGCGAGCAGACGCGGCACCTCCCAGCCCTGGCCCGCGAAGATTTCGGCGAGGATGCGGCGCTGGGTCGCGGTGTCGCGGTAGTCGTAGTCGAGAGGCTTGGAGGCCCAGGCGAAGATGGCTTTGGCCTCGGTGTTGTGGCGGGCGCTGTAGCTGCCCGCGATCTTGCCGGGAGTGTTGTAGTCCAGTTCCCAGTGGTCGAGGTCCAGCAGGTTCGGGGTCGTGTAGATCGCGATGTAGTAGCCCATGTGGTGCAGGAAGCCGGACTCCGGGCCGAAAGCCAGCGTGCGCGTGTGGGAATGGACGCCGTCCGCGCCGATGACCAGGTCGAAGGTACGCGGCGCGGCGTGCTCGAAGGTGACGTGGACGCCGTCCTCGTCCTCGCGCATCGCCGCGATGGAGTCACCGAACAGGTATTCCACGCTGTCCCGGGTCGCCTCGTACAGCACTTCGGCCAGGTCGCCGCGCTGAATCTCGGTGTCGCCGTTGGCCCCGACGCCATTGAAGATTTCGGCGGAAATACTGGCGCGGGCCTTTCCGGCGGCGTCGACATAGGAGGTGCCGCGCTTGCCGGTGCTGCGGGCGTGGACCTGCTCGAGCAGGCCCATCCGCCGGATCACCTCGGTGGCGGTGCCGAGGACGTCGATGGCCTGCCCGCCCGGCCTCGGCGTGGGGGATTTCTCGACGATCGTGGGTGTGAATCCGTAGCGCTGCAGCCAGAACGCGAGGGCGGGCCCCGCGATGCTCGCGCCGGAGATGAGGACGTTCTTGGTGCTCGTCTGCTGCATGTCTCGACCATAGAACCGATTTGGGCATTTGCGCAAGACATTCGTCTCATGCACATGCGCTAGTCTGGCCGGCATGGGAAATCGTGAGGATCTGCTTGCCGGCGCGCGGCAGTGCCTGTTCGACAAGGGCTATGCCCGCACCACCGTGCGCGATATCGCCGCCGCCTCAGGGGTGAGCATGGCCGCCATCGGCTACCACTTCGGGACCAAGGAGTCGCTGCTCACCGCCGCCCTCGTCGAGGCCACCCGGGAGTGGGGCGACGAACTCGCGAGCACGCTGGGCGAGGCGGCCGACCCGGGCCCGGATCCGCTGCGGCACTTCGCCTCTCGCTGGGACGCGGTCCGCGAGTCCATCACCGAGCACCGTGGGCTGTGGGGAGCGACCTTCGATGCGCTCTCTCATCCCGAGACCCGGGCCCAGCTGGCCGAGCAGACCGACGAGTCGAGGTCGGGGCTGGCCCGGCTCTTCGGCGACAGCGGCGCGGGCGACACCGGCCGGGCTGTCGGCGCGTTCTATCAGGCGCTGCTGGTGGGGCTCGCGGCGCAGGCGCTCATCGACCCCGAAACCGCACCCACCGGAGCGGAACTCGCCGAAGGGCTGCGTCGGATCGCCGGGCTGCCGGCGGCTTCCGATGAGTAGGCGACCCCGCACCGCACCACCGATCCGGAGTGGGGCAGGGTGAGGCGGTGCCCAGCATTGTCTTGGACCGGGTCAGTCTCGGCCACGGATCGACCTCGGTACTCGTCGAGGCCGATGCCACCTTCGCGGCCGGGCGGTGCACGGCGGTGGTCGGACCGAGCGGGGCGGGCAAGACGACCCTCCTGCGGCTACTGAATCGGTTCGGGGAGCCCGACAGCGGCCGGGTGCTACTGGACGGGATCCCGGTGGCCGACCTGGATGTACTGGCGCTACGGCGGCAGGTGGGGTTGGTGCCGCAGCGTCCGGTGCTGCTCACCGACACGGTCGCCGAGGAGGTGCGCGTGGGGCGGGCCGTCGATTACGAGCGGGTGGGCGAATTGCTCGGGGCGGTCGGCTTGCCCGACGGGTTCGCTGCGCGCCGCTGCGCCGAGCTGTCCGGGGGTGAGGCGCAACGGGTTTGCCTGGCGCGGGCGCTGGCGGTGGAGCCGCGGGTGCTGCTGCTCGACGAGCCGACCTCGGCGCTGGACGGGGCGTCGGCGGTGGCGATCGGTGCGTTGATCCGGGCGCATGTGGCGGCCGGCGGCAGCGTGGTGCTGGTCAGCCATGATCCGGGATTCGTGGCCGAGGTGGCGGACGAGGTGTGGACGCTGGCCGCCGGGCGGCTCACGCGCGGTGCGGAAGCGGGGAATCAGCCATGACCCAGGGACTTTCGGTGCCCGACTGGACAGGCGTCGGCGCGTCGCTGGTCCTGGTCGCGCTGGCGGCGGCCATCGCCTACCGGCAGCAGCTGCATCTGACCCGCGAACTGCTGATCGCGGCGGCCCGGGCCGGGGTGCAGCTCGTCGCGGTGGGCGCGATTCTGCTGATCCTGTTCCGCCACACCGGATTGCCGGGCGCGCTGGGCTGGGTGGTCCTGATGATCGTCATCGCCGGGCAGGTGGCCGGGCGACGCGGGGCGGGGCTGCCGCATGCGACGCGCTCGGCGACCATCGGCGTGGCGTTCGGCGCGTCCATCACTCTGGGCGCGCTGATCGCGCTCGGCATCATCTCCACGCAGGCGCGGGTGGTGGTACCGGTGGGCGGCATGATCGTGTCGTCGGCGATGCAGTCGACGGGAATCGCTCTGCGCCGCCTGGTCGAGGATGCGCGCCGGGCCCGTGATGCCGTGGAAGCGCGGCTGGCACTGGGTCTTTCGGCGTACCAGTCGTTCCTGCCGAATCAGCGTTCGGCGCTGCGCACCGCGCTGATCCCGGCCATCGACTCGACCAAGGTGGTCGGTCTGATCAGTCTGCCGGGCGCGATGACGGGTTTGATTCTGGCGGGCGTGGATCCGCTGACGGCCATCCGCTATCAGATCGTCGTGATGTACATGCTGCTCGCAGCCACGACCCTGGCCGCGCTGGCGGCCACGCGGGTGGCCGAGCGGACCCTCTTCGACGGTGCACAGCGCCTGGTCCGGCTGCCCGACTGACGACCGTCAAGCCCGCAAAATCCTAATGAGTGAGATTTCAAATGCGAGCTCAAACGTCCGAAATGCCGTTATCGTTACGGTGCCGCCGGTAAAACGCTTGGGGGATAGGTAGTTTCGTATGGAAGCGATCGAGTTCTTCATGCCGTTCGACGCCGCGGGGGTCAATCCGGCGGAGCCGGAAGCCGAAGCGGGGATGTGGTCCTGGCTGGAGGCCTACGGGCTGGTTCCCACCGAGCCCACCCGGCGGCGCATGGAACGCACCCGCCCGGCGCGCATGTATGCCCTCTGGTGTCCGAGTGCGGACGCCGACGAGCTCACGCTGCTGAGTCAGTACACCGCATGGGCTTTCATCGTAGACGATCAGTTCGACATCGAAATTCCCGATCCACGCCGGTGCCTGGAGGCCATTACCGCCATCGAGGCCGTACTGGACGGTACGACAACACCTTCCGGCGTGCTGGCCGTCGCCTTGGCCGAGCTGTGGCCGCGGCTATGCCACGGCCGGTCGGCAGCCTGGCGGCGGAGCGTGCGCCGGGAGATCCACGACTGGCTGTGGACCTACTACACCGAGAGCGTCGGCCGGCTATCGGGCAATCTGCCCGACCTCGAGACCTACCGCGCACATCGGCGAGACGGCGTGGCACTGTTCGTGTTTCTCGATATCAGCGAACGCGCCGAGGGCGTGGACCTGTCCGCCGCCGTCCGCCACCTGCCCGCCATGCGCAGCCTCCGGATGGCGGCCGTCGAACACATGGGCCTGTTCAACGATGTGCTGTCGGTTGCCTCGGACGAGGCCTCCGGCTACCTCTACAACTCGGTACTGCTCGCGCAGTATCATCACGGGCACAACAGAGCTCAGGCCCGGCAACTGGTCAACGGCATGCTCTCCGAATGCGTCGAGCACATGATCGAGGCGGTGCAACGCCTGCCGACCGAGCTCGACGATGCCGGCCTCACCGGCCGCGAGCGGGCGGACGCCCTGGTCACCGCTCAGAATTACACCGTCTATGTGCGCGCCAACCACGACTACCACTATCAGGCGGCCCGCTACACGAGCGCACCCGCGGAGGCGCTCGAGCACGGCCTGCCACTGACCTGAAGCAGGAAACCTTCCGGCGTTGCCGAAACGAAATCCGCAGGCAACCCTCAGGTTTCAGACTGTGATGGGACCATGAGCTTCTTCTGAGCATGGCTGCCCAGCCGCCATCGGGTGGCTGCGGCAATCGTGTCCGAGCGAGCGGGGCCGATTATGCGAGCGTCGAAACCGATCCGATTCACCGCAGGACAGCACACCGACGGCAAGCGCCGGTGGGGCCTGTCCCGTCCGGCCGCGGCCGCCCTCGCCGACCGTGACGAAACCTGCGCCCGCACACTCGAATCCCTATCCCGCCCGCTCGACGTCGACACCGAGCGGAGAGCCCGCAGACGCCTGTCCGAGGCCCGGGTCGCCATCGATCCGGTGCTGCGCTCGGCGGTCGGCGCGCTGTCCGAACCCCTGGATGTGATGGCCGGGTATCACTTCGGGTGGTGTGATCCCGAGGGGCAGACGGTCGCCGGCGCGCAGGGCAAGGCGCTGCGCCCGGCCCTCACCTTCGCGGCGGCCGCGGCCTGCGGCGGCGCGGTCGAGGAGTCGGTGCACGCCGCCGCGGCCGTCGAACTGCTGCACAACTTCTCGCTCGTCCACGACGACGTCATGGACACCGATCCGTTCCGGCACGGCCGGCCGACGGTCTGGCGCGTCTGGGGCGAGACCAATGCGACGCTGCTCGGCGACGCGTTGCAGGCGGTCGCGCTCGGCGTGCTGTGTGACGGCGCACCCGAGACCGTCACCTCCGAGGCGGTCATCCGGCTGGCCGATGCCACTGTCACGCTGTGCCGGGGCCAGTACGCGGACTGCGCCTTCGAAACCCGGCCCACCGTCAGCGTGGACGAGTACCTGGCCATGGCCGCCGGGAAGACCGGCGCGCTACTCGGCTGCGCCTGCGCGCTGGGCGCGCTGTGCGCCGGGGCCGACCACCGCGTGGTGTCGGCCATGCACACCTTCGGCATCGAGATCGGGCTCGGGTTCCAGCTCGTCGACGACTTCATCGACATCTGGGGCGATCCGGAGATCACCGGAAAACCGGCGCACAGCGACCTGATTCACCGCAAACAGTCCTTCCCGGTGGTGTGCGCCCTGGAATCGGATACCGCGGCCGGCCGCGAGCTGGCCCGCCTCTACCACGCCCGCCACCCTATGACCGCGGCCCGCGCGGCCCGGGCGGCGGACCTGATCGAGCAGGCGGGCGGCCGCGAGCGCACCCTGCGCCGCGCGGCCGCCGCCCTGGACGCCGCGTTCGCGGCCCTGCCCGGCGATCTCGCCTCCGACGACCTCACCGCCCTGGCCCAGCTGATGGCACACCGCGATCACTAGGCCGCCGGGAGCGTCAACCCGATGTCACCGGGGGCGCCGGCGGTGCTGTCGGAGGTCCCCAACCATCGGAGCGGCGGCCGGGTTCCGGCCCCGCCCGTTCGGCCCGTCGCGAACGGATGCGCCGATGCCAGGACTGATCCGTACCCTCTGACGGATGAGCACACCCTCGGCGACCTCACCGTGGACACCCCTGCGCATCAATACTTTTCGCGCCCTGTGGATCGCCTCGATCGCCTCCAATGTCGGATCCTGGATGCACCTGGTGAGCGCCTCCTGGCTGATGACCACGCTGACCGGATCGGCCGCGCTGGTGGCATTGCTGTCCACCGCCAATGCCCTGCCCAGTTTCGTGCTGGCCCTGCCCGCGGGCGCGCTCGCCGACATCCTCGACCGCCGCCGCCTGATCCTGTTCACCCAGGCGTGGCAGCTGGTGGTGGCGGCGCTGCTCGGCGCACTCACGCTGTCGCACAGCGTGAATCCGGCCCTGCTGCTGACCGCGACGCTGCTGCTGGGCACCGGCGCGACCCTCGGCATGCCGGCCTTCAGCTCGATCACCCCCGAGCTGGTGCCCGCCGCACAGTTGCCCGCCGCGATCAGCCTCAACTCGGTGGCGATGACGGCCTCGCAGGCGATCGGGCCGGCCATCGGCGGCGTGCTGGTGGCCGCGGTCGGCTCCGGCGGCGTCTTCCTGCTCAATGCCGCGTCGTTCCTGGGAGTGCTTGCGGTGGTGTATGTCTGGCGCCGCCGGCCCACCGCGACGGCGCTGCCGCCCGAGCATCTCACCACCGCCATCCGCACCGGCCTGCGCTACGTGGCCAATGCGCCCGAACTGCGCGCGGTGCTGGTTCGCGCCGCCGCCTTCGTGCTCTGCTACGGCGCCCTGCCGTCCCTGCTGGCCGTGGTGACCCGCGTGCGTCTGCATCAGACGGCGACCACCTACGGTCTGCTGCTCGGTGTACTCGGGGTCGGTGGCGTGTGCGGCGCACTGGTGCTGCCGCGCATCCGGCACCGCTATTCCCCCGATCGGATCGCGCTGGCCTGCAGTCTGCTCTACGCCGCCTGCCTGCTGACGGTCGCGCAGCTCACCGCCTTTCCGCCCGCGCTGCCGGTGCTGTTCCTCGCCGGCATGGCGGGCATGGGTGTGATGTCGACGCTCAATATCGCGGCACAATCGGTGCTGCCCAGCTGGATTCGCGGTCGCGGACTGGCGGTGTTCCAGCTGGTGTTCCAGCTCGGCTTCGCGGTGAGCGCGGCCGGCTGGGGTGCGGTGGCCGGCACCGCGGGACTGCCCACGGCACTCACCGCGGCCGGGGTGGCGCTCGCGGCGCAGACGGTGCTGGGCCTGTGGTTCCGGCTCGCGGCCGCCGAGCAGATCGATGTCCAGGCCGCGCACGTGCTGGAACCGTACGTGCCGCTGTCGCTGGCCCCCGATGACGGCCCGATCATGCTCACCGTCGAGTACCGCATCCCCGCCGAGCACCTGGCCGACTTCCACGCCGCCATTCCGGACCTGCGGCGTTCCCGCCGCCGTGACGGGGCCATGCACTGGGCGATGTACTCCGATCCGGTCGACCCGGACCGTCACGTCGAGACCTTCATGAGCCCGTCGTGGGTGGAGCACGAGCGCCTGAGCCAGCGTGTCACCGGGACGGATGCGCTTGCGGTGCAACGGATTCGGTCACTGCACGTGGGCGAGGAGGATCCAGCGCTGCGGGCGCTGGTGAGCGACCGGGTACATCGGGGCTGAAGGCAACGGCTGGACTGAAAAACAAAGTACGTGTAACCCCGGGTTACACGTACTTTGTTTTTTCGGAAGAATTATTGATGAGGTAGGCGGACTGTATCAGAGCCTCCGGATGCGTGCCAGCCAAGCCGCAACATCCACCAGGCCCGCAGGGGACACCTCGAGGCCCACCGCCTGATCGGCGACGGTGGCGGTGACCCGGCCGCGGTAGCGGGTCGGTTCCAGGCTCTCCAGTTCCCAGCCCGCGCCGAAGGATTCCCGGATCACGGCGTCGCTGATGCGGGGACCGAAGCCGGGTTCGGCGTCGGAGAGCGCCAGGAGGTGGACCACGCCGCCGGGCTTGCAGACGGCGTGCAGGCTGCGGACGTAGGCGGCGCGGGCTTCGGGTTCGGTGCCGAAGACGTGGAACAGGGCGCTGTCGACCACAGTGTCGAAGGCGGGCGCCGAACCCGGAGGATCACCCGCGAAGTCGGCCTTGCCGCCGAGGGCCAGGGCATCGGCGACCTCGAAGCGGACGGCCGGGACGCCCTGGGCGGCGGCATTCGCGCGGGCGTATTCGATTGCGCTGGGGGAGAAGTCGACGCCCAGGACGTCGTAGCCGAGGCGAGTGAGCAGGATGGTGTGCTCGCCCGCACCGCAGCCCGGCTCCAGGACGCGGCCGCGGATCTCACCGGCGCGTTCCAATGCCACGATGGCGGGTTGCGGTTCGCCGATCACCCAGGGCGCGGTGTCCTCGTCGTAGACGGTGTTCCAGATTTCTACCGGTCGAGTCATGGTTCCACCCTGCAACCTCGAGCGCACTCGAGGTCAATCCCCGCATAGCTCCCAACTAGAGCGGACCGACCGCCCACAATGTGGACATGCCCAAGTCTTGCCTGCTGCTGCAGCTGCGACCCGAGCAAGCGGCCTCAGACCAGGAGTACGAAGCGATCCTCGACGCGGGCGGGCTCGCCGCCGCGGACGTGGTGCGGGTCGAGATGAATCGCGGGATGCCCGATCTCGAGCTCGAGGACCACTGGGCGGTGATCGTCGGCGGCGGGCCGAGCAACCTGAGCTACCCCGAGGCCAAGAAGTACGACTATCAGCGGGTCTTCGAACCCGAGCTGAAGAAGCTGCTCATCGAGATCGTGCGCCGCGACATCCCGTACCTGGGTGCGTGCTACGGATTGAGCATCCTCGCCGATGTGCTCGGCGGGCCCGTCGGCACCGAGCGCTACGGCGAGACCCCCGGCGCGACCACCATCGAACTCACCGAGAACGCGGCGAAAGACCCACTGCTGCACGAACTTCCGGACAGGTTCCGGGCCTTCGTCGGACACAAGGAGTCCTGCCAGGATGTTCCGCCGGGTGCGGTGCTACTCGCGAGTTCGGCCGTCTGCCCGGTACAGGCGGTGCGAGTCGGCGAGAACGTCTACGCCACCCAGTTCCACCCCGAACTCGACGGCCGGGGCCTGGCGCTGCGCATCGAAATCTATCGGCACGAAGGCTATTTCGACCCGAGCGAGGCCGACTCCCTGACCGAACTCGGGCACCGCGAGCACATCACGGTGCCACAGGAGATCCTGCGGCGCTTCGTCGCCCGGTACCGGGTATAAGGACGGGGCGAACCGGCGCGGAACCACGCCGTGTCAGCACGGCGGTGGCGGCGAAGAGGGCGAGCGTGAGCCAGAGGTAGGCGTTGTGGTCCAGGACGGCGAAGGGGCCGCGGCTCGGGAGGTCGAAAACGCTGCCGTAGTGCAGGTCCAGCAGCTCGAAAACACCGCCCGAGCAGACGAGGAAGACGGCGAGCAGGCCCGCCACGGTCGGCAGGGAGCGGTGGCGCAGGGCGAGGTCGGCCAGGTAGATGAGCAGAGGAGCCAGCCAGATCCAGTGGTGGATCCAGCTGTAAGGCGAGACGACCGTGCTGGTCAGGCCACACAGGACCACGGCGGGAAGTTCACGGCCGGTGACCGAGAGCCGGCGGGCCAGGATCAGGCAGACCACCGCGATGGCGAGAGCGGCTGCGGCCCACAGCAATTGGATGCCGCCGGCCGCGCCCAGGGTACGCGCGAGCATGCCCCGCAGGGATTCGTTCTGCGGGTTCTCGGGGACACCGACCCGGGCCGGGTCGGCGAAGGCGCCGCTCCAGAACGTCAGCGAATCCTTCGGCAGCACGGCCAGGCCGATCACCATGGTGGCGACCAGCGCGCCGGTGGCGGTGGCGGCCGCCCGGAATCGACGAGTCACCAGTAGGTAGACGATGAAGAACGCCGGGGTCAGCTTGATACCGGCCGCGATACCGGTCAGCACGCCTTTGCAGCGGGAGGAATCCGGCAGCGCCATATCGGCCAGCACCAGGAGCAGCAGCAGGATATTGACCTGCCCGAACGCCTCGGTCTCCCGGATCGGCTCACACCACAGCAGCAGCGCGGCAGCGGCAGGGCCCAGGATCAGCATGCGGCGGTCGCGCCGATAACCGAGCACCGACAGTGCCGCCCAAACGGATCCGGTGAGCATCGCGAAATTCGCGAGTCCCCCGGTCCAGGTGAAGACCGACCCGTGCAACCACGCCAGCGGCACGAACATCAGCGCCGCGAACGGGGTGTACACGAACTCCCACACCCCGCGCGTGTGCCCCCGCAACGGGGTGTCGTACACCGAAACATCGTGCACCACACGGTCTGCCGCGATCTGATACACGCCGAGATCGACCAGGTGCAACATCGCTCGCGGCGCGGCCAGCACCTGACCGAGGTAGTACCACCCGGCCAGTCCACCCAGCACCGCTACCAGCCACACCACGACCAGCGGAATCGAGCGCCGCTGCGGCGCACCCTGATTCGTGGCCATCACCTGTTCGGCCGTCGACAACGGCATCCACACACCCCCGCTTCCGGGCTTCCGATTGCCCGCCCCACCGTAGTGACGGGCCCACCCGATCGCCAGCCGGCCCCGGCGCGTGTTGACCGTCCGGGAGTGTCGAAATTGCCGGTTACAACCGGTCGGTGCACGGCTATGGGCCGTGCCGATCGGCGGCTGACCTTGGCCGAGGCGCACCGATCACACCCTGGCCAACCGCTCGATGGCGTCGCGGGCCATCGTCTCCGACGCGCCATTGTCTCCCGCCCGACGAGGCGTGACGAACATCGTCGTTGCGGCGGGCGGTGAAGCGCCCGGCCCGGCGTGTTCAGCGCCGCCCGCAGCTTGTCCTCGAATGCGTGCAGTGGGGCCGTCGAAATCGGGCGGGCGGTTTGTGCGCCGGCGCGGGGTCAGCGCCCGCGACCGCTCCTGACGGAGTGGAGGGATCGGCTCAGGCGCGGAGGAGGACCTTCAGGGAGCGACGGTCGTCCATGGCACGGTAGGCGTCGGGGGCGTCATCGAGGGGGAGTTCGGTATCGAAGACCCTGCCGGGGTCGACGGTGCCGTCGAGGACCGCCGGGAGCAGGGTTTCGATGTAGGCGCGGGCGGGTGCGGGGCCGCCGGTGAGAGTGATGTTGGGGCCGAAGAGGTCCCAGCCGACCGGGGCGTTGTTGTATTGCGGAAGGCCCACGCGGCTGATCACGCCGCCCGGGCGGACCACGCCCAGGGCCTGTTCGTAGGCGGGCATGTGGCCGACCGCTTCGATGACGACGTGGGTGCCGTCGCCCCGGGTCAATTCGCGCACCGCGGCGACGCCCTCGGCGCCCCGCTCGGCGACCACGTCGGTGGCGCCGAATTCGCGCCCCAGATCGGTGCGCTCCTTGTGGCGGCCCATGAGGATGATCCGGGGCGCACCCAGCTGCCGCGCGGAAAGGACGCCCAAGAGGCCGACCGCGCCGTCACCGATCACGGTGACCGTGGTGTCCGCAGTGACCCGGGCCTTCACGGCCGCGTGGTAGCCGGTGCCGTACACGTCCGACAATGTCAGCAGCGACGGGACCAGCGGCGACTTCTCTTCGACCGGTACCGGGACGAGGGTGCCGTCGGCGAGCGGCACGCGCACGGCCTCGGCCTGGCCACCGCGCACATCGCCTGCGTTCCAGAAACCGCCATGGCGGCACGAGGTTTGCAGTCCCTCACGGCAGAAGTCGCACGTGCCGTCCGACCAGGCGAAGGGGGCTATCACGAAATCACCCTTCCCGACCGTGCGGACCTCGCTTCCGACGTCCTCGACGACGCCGACGAACTCGTGCCCCATCGATTCGCCCTGCTCCGACACGGGCATGTTGTGGTACGGGTGCAGATCGGAACCGCACACGCAGCTGCGGACGACGCGGACCAGGGCGTCGGTGGGGTGTTGAACCACGGGATCGGGAACGTCGATGACGCGGACGTCACCGGCACCGTACATGTAGGTCGCTCGCATGAGACTCCTTCGCTCGGTACCGCTGCTGGTCAGGGTGGCGGGAAGTGCGCGGCAGCAGTCCGGCCCTTCCCTGTGGGCTGGTTGTTCAGGCGTTCCATGCGCTCTCCTTCGGCCGAAGGGGACGTCATAGCCAATTATTTGCCACCTGCCGATTCCGCTGCCGGCCGACCCGGTGTATCCCGATGATTCGCGTGTCAGGGCCGTTCGTAGCGGCCGGTGAGTTTGCCGCGGGCGATCACATGCCCGGCGACGGCTGCGAGCACGGTGGGCAACGTTGCGCCATCGGCCAATCCGCTCGGTTGGTCGAGCGCCAGGAACTGGAAGACGTAGCGGTGGGGTCCGTGACCGGGGACGGGGCGTGGACCGGCGTAGCCCCGGCGGCCGAAGCTCCCGGTGCCCACCCTGATGCTGCTGCTCGTCTCACCGTGATTCGAGCCGAGCGCTCCCTCCTGGACGCCGGTGATGCGCGGATCGATTCCGGTGAACACGCCGTGCACAACCGGACGACGCAGAGGCGCGTCGGGGTCCTCGATGATCAGGACCAGCTCGACGGCCTCGACCGGCACACCCGACCAGTGCAATGGTGGGGATACGTTGTCTCCCACTCCTGTTCCCGCGTGCAGACGCGGAATGTCCCCGCCGTCAGCGAAGGCGGCACCGCCCACCGTCAGGGTTTCGGGTGCATGCCGGACGGCCGGATCGAACCACGCGGTGCGGCCGATTCCGGCTCGCACCGGACGCAGAAGTCTCCCGATCACACGAATTGCCATGGCTGGTCCGATGCTGTGGGGTCGGTTGCGGTCACGACAGGAAGCCCTGCTCGGCCAGGCGTGCGAGAATCCCTCCGCTACTGATGATTTCCAGCAGCAACGGCGGCAGGGGACGGCCCAGGCCACTGATACCGGTGGACTCGTTTCTGTACCTGCCCGTCGCGAGATCGAAAGTGCCGGTCTGACCGTCCTGGAAGTGCTCGGTGATTCCGGGCGCGGTGATCGCGGGCAGTCCCGCATTCACGGCGTTGCGGAAGAACAGCGAGTTGAAACTCTCCGCGACCACGGCAGCGACGCCCAGCTGTTGGAAGAGGGCGGCGACCGGGCGCGAGGAGCCGACGCCGAAATTCGTTCCGGCGATAACGATATCGCCGGGGGCGATCAGATCGGTCCAGCCCGGGCGTACCTGGTAGAAGATGTGCCGGGCGGCCTCGGACAACTCGAGCTTCATGGCGAAGGCCGGATACATCGCGTCGGTGTCGAGGGAGTCGCCGAAGACCCAGACGCGGCCGGTGATGGTGGTGCTCATGCGGTGACACTCCGGGGGTCGGTGATGTGGCCGGTGATGGCGGAGGCCGCGACGGTGGCGGGTGCGGCCATGTAGATCTCGGCCTCGGTGCTGCCCATGCGGCCGGTGAAGTTGCGGGTGCTCGAGGTCAGGCAGACCTCGCCGGGTCCGACCACGCCCATGTGGTAGCCGAAGCAGGCGCCGCAGGTCGAATTGGTCACCACCCCACCGGCATCGGCGATGTCCTGCAGGTATCCCAGTCGCATGGCGTCCCGGTAGACCTGCTGGGAGGCGGGCGTGACCAGCAGCCGGACGCCGGGGGCGACGGTGCGGCCGCGCAGGATCTGCGCGGCGATGCGGAGATCTTCGAGCTGGCCGTTTGCGCAGGACCCGATGAACGCCTGGTCTTGCGCCGGGGCTCGACCTGCGAGACCGGAACCCCGTTGCGGCTCACCGTGCCCGGGCGGGCGACGTATGGTTCGAGGCCCGACAGGTCGATGGTACGGATGACGGCGTATTCGGCGTCCGAATCCGCGTCGGCGGCAACGAAATCCGTCACCCCGCGCGCGGCGAGAAACTCGCGCAGCAGGTCGTCGGCACCGAAAGTGGCGAAGTCGGCCGAGATTTCGGCGGCCTGGGTGGCGATCGTGCGCCGGTCGTTGAGCGGGACGGTCGGCAGGCCCGGCCCGCCGAATTCGAGATTCTGGTTGGTGGCGTCACCGTAGGTGTCGGCGAGATAGAGGAAGACGTCCTTGCCGCTGACCTCCGACGGGAGCGCGCCGGTGAGTTCGTAACGCACCGTGGGGGCGAGTTCGAACCAGGTGGCGCCGGTGCACAGGATGGAGTACACCTCGGCCGGCCCGAGCCCGCGGGCAGCGGTGTTGTACGCGCCGCCCGCGCAGGTGTGCGAGTCGGTGCAGGCGAGCACCTCGCCGGGGCGGGCCAGCCCGTTCTCGGCGATGACCTGGTGGCAGATGCCGTGCCGGCCGACATCGTAGAAGTGCTCGATCCCGAAGTCCGCCACGAACTTCCGCGCCTTCGGACCGCCCGCGGCATCCTTGAGCGACGGCGCCGGTACGGCGTGGTCCATCACGACCGCGACCTTGCGGGGATCATGGATGCGGCGGGGCTGCTGCCACAGCGTGGCGAACTGCAGATCGATCAGGACGCACATGTCGACGTCGACGGTCACGATGTCCCCGGGCCGGACCCGCGGCACCCCGGCCTTGCTGGCCAGCAGATTCTCGATCATGGTCATGCCCATGGGTCAGGCTCCTTCACGGTAGCGTTCGCCCAGCTCCGACCATTCGGCCAGACCGACGAGGTTGAAGAACTCGGCAGGTTTCGCGGGTAGCAGCGGCCCGGGATCGCGGCCGGCGAGGTCGGCCAGGCCGGTGAGCATCGCGTACGCCGCGGCGCCCAGCGGGAGCGAGGGGTGGATGGCGATCGAATAGCCCAGTTCCCGCAGGCGCGTGGCAGATTCGATCGGGGTGAGGCCGCCCAGGACGAGATTGATGAGCAGGGGCGCGGACACCTCCCGCGCTATGCGCTCGATCTCGGCGGTGCCCTGCGGTGCCTCGACGAAGATCACGTCGGCGCCCGCCGCCGCGTAGGCGTTGGCCCGGTCGATGGCGGCGTCGATACCGAGCGGGCCGCGCGCGTCGGTGCGGGCGATGACGACCAGGTCCGGATCCGTGCGCGCCTCCAGTGCCGCGGTGAGTTTGGTGAGGAACTGCCCGGCCTCGATCAGTTCCTTGTCGGGCAGGTGCCCGCACTTCTTGGGGAAGGCCTGGTCTTCGAGCTGGATCGCGGCGACGCCGGCGGCCTCGTATTCGCATACGGTGCGAACGACATTGAGCGCGGTGCCGTATCCGGTGTCGGCGTCGGCGAGCAGCGGGATGTCGCCGAGGACGCGCACCAGCATCCGGGCGCGCTCGACCATTTCGGTCTGGGTCACCAGCCCGATGTCGGGGAGTCCGAAACCGCTGGCGGCCACGCCTGCGCCGGTCAGGTAGGCGGCGGGGAAGTCCAGCCGGCGGACCAGGGAGGCGGACACGCCGTCGAATACGCCGGGGGCGACGATGATTTCGGCACGGTCGGCGAGGGCGGCGCGTAGTCGCGCCCGCGATGGGGAGGTCATCGGTGGTGATCCTGTTCCAGGTTGTCGAGGGCGCCCGCGACGGGCGCGGCGAGCAGGTCGGCCAGCTCGCGCAGATCGGCGAGTTCGTCGATGCCGAGCACTGCCCGCTGGATGGCGTCGAGCCGCTCGGGCGAAACCAGGGGACCGACGAGGGAGCGGTACTTGGCGACGAGTTCGTCGTCGGTGACCGGGTCGGCGGGGCCGCCGTGCGGTTGGACGATCCGCTGTGCGAGCACCGTGCCATCGGTGAGGGTGATCGCCAGTTCGGTGGCGAAACGTTCGTGGACAGGGCCGTTCTGGATGTTCTCGTCCAGTTTCACCTCGACCTTGCCGAGCAGCTCCCAGACATCGTCGGCGTCCAGCCGGGCCGGGGTGAACTGCGGCGGCAGCACCTGGCCGTCCAGCAGCGCGACCGCCGCGGCGTAGCCGAGATTCATCTGCGCGCCGATGGCCGTCAACGGCCGTTCCGGCTCCCACCAGCCGTGGTGGTAGACGGTGTGGCCGACGCGTATCTCGATGTGCGCGACCGACTTCGGGTCGATGTGGTGGCGAGCGCGCAGCTCCAGCGCCGCCTGGACGGTGCCGTGCAGCCCGCCCTGGGCCGCGTACGACTTCACCATGATGAGCTCGGTGTGCCAGCCCTCGCCCAGACCGGCGATCACCTGGGCGGGGTCCGGGTCGTGGCCCTCGCCGAAGACCGACAGGTAGCCGCCGTAGGGCCGATCGAAGACCTGCTTGATCCCGGTGTACCCGGCAGCGGCCAGACCGGCCGCGTAATAGCCGTTGCGCGCGGCGAATCCGTGCTGCATGCGCTTGGACATCGCCTCGTACTGGGCGGCCATCAGTCCGGCGGACTGGGTGCCCGCCATGCCGAGCGCGTCCTCGAGCCGGGCGGCATCGAGCACCCGCAGCTTTCCGGCAACCATTGCGGCGGTGTGGGTTCCGAAGACCGGGCCGCTGTGCCAGCCGCGGGAGAGCATCTGCGAGCCGTGCAGCGCCAATCCGACGCGCGGACCGACCTCGAACCCGGCGATCGCGGCGGTCAGGGCCGCGGCGCCGGAGACCCCGCCAAGCTGCTGGGTGGTTGCGAGCAGGACCGGCAGGATCAGGGAGGTGCTGTGCAGGGGCGCGAGCGGATGGAAATCGTCGAGCTCGAAGCCTTGGATGAAGGTGCTGTTCAGCAGAACCGCCGCGGGCCCGCTGGTGGTGGCCCCGGTTCCGATCACGGTCGCCGCGCCCGTGCCTTCCAGGTCCAGCACCGCCGAGGTGGCGACCCGGGACCAGGGCAGCTGCGCACCCACCAGACCGCAGGCCACACCGTCGAGCAGCAGGCGCTTGGCGCGGGTCCGCACCCGCTCGGGGATCTGCTCGGGCGTCAACTGCTCGACCCACCGGGCCAGCGGTATCGTGACGCCCGTCGCCGGCGATTCGCTCATGTCCTCAGTGAACGGCAGGCCATCGGTCTGTCCCCGAAATTGCGGGGGAGTCGCACAATGGGTGCATCCAGTGCGGGAAATCGACGGAACGGATCTGAGTCGTGCGGGACAGCAACCTCGACGAGGTCGACCTGATGCTGCTCGACGCGTTGCACGCCAACCCCCGGGTCAGCTTCGAACGGCTGGGCCCGGCGCTCGGGGTTTCGGCGGCAACCGCCGCCCGCCGGTGGCAGCGACTGTCGGAGTCCGGGCGGGCGTGGGTGTCGTCGGTACCCGGGCCGCAGGTGGCGCTGGTCGGCGCGGTGTGCGAGGTGCGGGCGCGGCCGGGCCGGGCGGTGGCCGTTGCCGCCGGGCTCGCGTCGATCCCGCAGGTCATGAGTGTCTACGGCACCGACGGCGATTTCGACCTGCACACCCTGGTGTTGGCCGACAGCCCGGCGGCCTTGAGCACGCTGCTGCTCGACCGGCTGCCCGCGGTGCCGGGCATCGCGCGGGTGCGCTCCACCGTGGCGCTGCAGTGGCACAGCGGCGTGCACTGGCGGCTCGGCGCGATCGACAGCGATCAGCAACGGTCGGTCGCCGAAGAGGGGAGTGGCGAGTCGCGAAAAGCGGTGCGCTACCGCACTTTCGAACCCGGCGACCGGGACCTGTTCCTCGCCCTCCAGCACGACGGCCGGGCCCGGTACCGGGATCTGGCCCGCGAGCTCAACACCTCCGAGCATCTCGTGCGCCGGCAGCTCGATGCGCTGGTCCGTCGCGGAATGCTGGCCTTCCGAACCGATTTCGCGCGCGGCGCGGGCGGCTGGCCGACCGAGTACGTGCTCTGGCTGTCGGTTCCGCACCGGGACCTGGACGCGGCCGGAACGGAGATCGCCTCCTGGCCGGAAACCCGGATCTGCCTGTCCACCGTCGGGCGGGCGAACATCATGGTGATGGCCCAGGTGCATCGCATCGCGGACCTGAGCGCCATCCTCGGCCGGATCGGCACCACGCTGACCGATGCGGTCGTCATCGACCAGCGTCTCGTGCTCCGGGCATTCAAGTCGTGGGGGCGGCTGCTCGATGGTTCGGGGCATGCGGTCGGCGTGGTGCCGGTCAACCCGTGGGCGGCGGTGGCGGACGCCTGAGGCGTGTGGATCGAGAACCGTTGCCGTGCAGCGGCTCTCGATCGCTCAGCCGTCGTGGACTGCGATCAGGCCCGGGATCACACCGAGATAGGCGGTGCTGTCCGGTCCGATGGCGATTCCGGCGTAGTTGTTGTTGAACCCGGGGCCGGTGCCGGTGAGCTGCTTCCACACCGTCGCCCCGGTGCGGAAATCCAGGGCCGTGAAGTACCAGGGATCGCCGGTCTCGGCGCCCTTGGTGTAGGTGTAGATCAGGCCGGTGGCGAGCGACAGCTTGGGCACGACGGTCGGTGCGGCCTCGGTCGTGTTGGCCCACACCTGGTGGCAGCCATTGCCGTCGGGGTCGATGTCGATGCGGGCGAAGCCGGGGGTGGTGGTCTTGCCCAGCAAGGCGGCCTCGGGACCGGTATAGCCGTAATTGTTTTCGACGATCAGCGCGTTTCCCGCGCTGATCAACGAGTTCTCGGTATCACTGGCGCCCGCCTCGAACACCGGCACGGCGCACACCTGCCGCTGCGCCACCCCGGGCGCGGTGCGGTAGACCACGACGTTCATCGGGTCGGCGTTGTCGGTGATGGCGACATAGCCGCCGGACAGGAGGGTGGGTGTGGTGCCGGTGCCGTCGTCGACCTGGCCGGGCTTGTGCTGTCCACTGTTGGCGTAGGTGACCCGCCAGGTGACGGCGGGTGCGCCGCCGGGCCCGGCATCGAAACGCAGCAGCTCGCGGTTGGTGGCGATGTACACGTCGCCGTCGTTGCCGACAGCGAAGGAGTTCTCGACCTCGCCCTCGGCGCCGTCGCCGAGCCGGATCGCCTGTGCCGCACCGGTGTTCAGGTCGAGGGTGCCGACCACGCCGTCGGTCCGGGTGACGAACCACAGCAGCCCGTTGCTGTCGGGCAGCGCCGAGTTGAAGGTCTCCCCGGGCCGCAGCACACCGGTCAGGTCGTAGTCGTGCGCGAGAGTGAATCCGTCGCCGCCGGCGTTCTCGGCGAACACCCGGATGTGGCCGTCGCGGGAGGCGATCACCGCGCGATCTTCGTTGTCCAGATAGAAGTAGGCGCCGCCGGTGAAATTGCCGAAGGCACCGGGCCGCAGGAACGCGCCCGGATCACCGGGTAACGCGCTGCGGCCCAGCACATTCAAGGTGACCGGGTCCAGCAGGTACAGCGCCGGGGACGGGCCGATGCAGGTGGTGACGATGCGCCCGGCGCGGTCGAAGGTGATCGACCCGCACTCCCCGCCGATCACCGCCGACACCACGCTAGGGTCGTGCCCGAGCGGTCCCGGGCGGGTGCTGGTGTTGCTCATCCACCCGTCGTCGTGGATACCGGAGCTGCCGTTGGGCGCGAGATAGGGATGTTGCGGCACCGGCGGTACATCGGTGACCGGTCGTGCCACAGCCGGATTGCCGATGAATCCGGGCGGTGACCCCGGTACCGCGGGAATCGGGACGGCGGCCGCGGTACCGGCCACGGTGGCGAGCAACCCGGCGGCGGCGCCGGTGACGAGGTTGCCCCGCACGCTATTTCGCACCGATACCGTCCCGCAGGAAGTCGAAGAGCTGCTCCCCGAAGGGTTTCGCGGTCTGGGTGTTGTAATCGTTCCATCCGTCCTGCTGGGCCTGCTGCAGGTAGGAGGGTAGCGGCTGGTGCAGTTCGGTGCCGACGGCTTCGTCGTGCAACCGGCTCATGGTGTCGCGCACGTCGCCGCCGACGGCCGCGACATTGTCCAGCTCGAGCTGCCCGTCGCGGGTCGAGTAGTCGTAGAGCTCGTATTCCTCCTGCTCGGCCGGGTCGATCTGCGCGGAGCCCGGCACCCAGTGCGAATAGCGGACGAACTTGGCGTCCGCGGTCCGCAGTGCGATCACGTGACCGGGTGCGTCGTCGTTGAACCGGACGGCCGCCTCCTCGATGGAATGCTCGTCGGTGGTGTGCAGGATCCACGGCCGTCCGGGTGCGCCCGGATCGGCGGCCACGGCGGCGATATCGTGCCGCCCGGCCAGGTGCGCGTAGCGGTCGTCGGCCCGCCACCCGTTGCCGCCGGTGCCGATGGTCAGCAGCAGCGCGGCCAGGTCGACGCTGGAGGTCAGCTGATCGCGGGTGCCGGGTGCGGGGGTGAGCCGACCGCGTGGATCGTGGATGAACAGGGGTACGCGAATGGCCTCGTCGTAGGCGCCGCCGCCCTTGCCGTGCAGGCCGTGCGAACCGGCGTAGTCACCGTGGTCGGAGGTGAACACCACCACGGTGTTGGCGGCGACCTCCGGCTGGGTCGCCAATTCGGTGAGCACGCGCCCGATCTGGGTATCGACCTGCTGCTGGAACCAGAGATAGAGGTTGCGCATGTCGATCCACTCCTGATCGGCCCCGGGCGTGCCGTAGGGCGCCAGCCCGAAGGTCACCGCCGAGACCTCCACCAGGGCCTTCTGCAGCCGCGGCTTGCGCGACAGCTGTTCGAGGCTCTCGAAATTGCCCGGCAGGTCGTTGATCCAGCGCGGAATGTTGTTGAACGCCAGCGTGCGTCGCGTCCACCGCGGCCACCACTGGATGTCGTGCGGGTTGACCAGTGACACCGTCGTGCACCAGGGGCCCTGTCCCGCATCGGTATTGAACCAGTCGACGAACTGGTCGACTATGCGTCCGTCCATCTGCAGGCCCTGTTCGGGCGCGCCGTTGGGCGAGGGGTAGGTGCCGCCGTCGAATCCGTAGCGGTCCAGGCCGCCCGGGGTGGTGTCGGCGTAGTGGCCCAGATGCCATTTGCCCCACCAGGTGCTGCGGTAGCCCTGCTCGCGCAACATGGACCCCCAGGTCGGGAAGCCCGCCGCCAGCTCCGACTGCGAGGTGGACAGGCAGCCGGTCTGATGCGAGTACAGGCCTGTCACCAGCGCGCCGCGCGAGGGCGTGCAGTCGTTGGCGGCCGTGTAGTGCTGCTCGAAGGAGACCGACTTGTTCCGCAGCGCCGCGATATTCGGCAGGATGGTGTCGAGCACCGACTGCTCGGGGAACCACACGGGGGTGCGCATCTCGTCGACCAGGACCACCAGGATATTGGGCCGGTCCGGATGGTTGTCCATGCGTCGCGGGGTCGCGGCGGCCGGGCCGGTGGCCGCGACCGCCGCGGCGCTGGCACCGGCCATGGCGCCGGTGCCGAAAAATCCTCGCCTGCTGATCATTTCGTGGATCCTCCGGTGGTGTCGGGAGCCGGGTTGGCGGCGATGAACTCGGCCACCACCGTCGCGAGCTGCGGGCCGCGGTCCTCCTGCAGGAAGTGACCGGCGCCGGTGATCGTGATGTGCGGCTGACCGGCCGCGCCGGGCACCCGCTCCTGGAAGGCGCGATAGCCGCCCGCGGTGATCGGATCACCGTCGGAGAAGGCGGTGAGCATCGGTTTCCCGAAGTGCTCCAACTGTTCCCACGCGCGCTGGTTGGCGGGGCCGGCCGGGTCGTCGGGGCGGGTGGGGACCAGCATCGGGAAGGCGCGCGCGCCCGCCTTGTAGGTCTCGTCAGGGAACGGGGCGTCGTATCCGGCCACCACCGCGGGCGACAGCTCGGTGCGGCAGCCGCCCGCGATGATGCCGCCGACAGGGAATTGGGGCGTCTCCTGGGAGAACCGCTGCCAGGCGGCGAAGGCATCGGTCAGTTTCGCCTCACCCGTGGGCAGGCCGGTATTGGCGACCACCACCCGGGCGAAGCGGTCGGGATGCTCGGCGACCAGCCGCAGGCCGATCAGCCCGCCCCAGTCCTGGCAGACCAGGGTGATGCCCGAGAGATCCAGGTGATCGAACAGCGCCTCGCGCACCCATTCGACGTGGCGGGCATAGGTGTAGTCGGCACGGTCGGCGGGCTTGTCGCTGCGGCCGAAACCGATCAGATCCGGTGCGACACAACGCTTCCCGGCCGCAGCCAGCACCGGGATCATGTCGCGGTACAGGAAGCTCCAGGACGGTTCGCCGTGCAGCAGCAGCACGATCTCGCCGTCGCGCGGGCCCTCGTCGAGGTAGTGCAACCGCAGCCGGGAATCACTGCCGTCGCCCGCCTCGATCTCGAGGTAGCAGGGTTCGAAAGGATAGTCGGGCAGGGCGGCGAACCGCTCGTCCGGTGTCCGCAATGCGTGCATGAGGGCGACGATAATCTTGTTGCATGCGGCGTGCAACTACCCTTCCGCGTGTGTAGGGTTGCCAATGATGGACGGACGGACCGCACGTGGAGCCAAGAACCGTCAGGCGGTGCTCGACGCGGCGCTGGCGCTGATGGAGGAGGGTAATCTGCAGCCCACCGCGCAGGCGGTGGCCGAACGCGCGGGAGTCGCGACCCGCTCGGTGTATCACCACTTCCGCGACCTGGAGACGCTGTATCTCGATGCCGCGCAGACACAGATCTCCCGGCACTGGGTACTGCTGATGGAACCTGTCACCGGCGACCTGGACGAGCGCATCGATCGCGTGGTCGCACTGCGGGCCGAACTGTTCGAGCGTGTCGCGGGCACCCGCCGCGCCGCCCTGCTGCGCGAACACGAATCCGTCGTCCTGTCCGAGCGACTGGACGAGAGCCGCGCCGCGCTGCGCGCCCACCTGCGCACCCACCTGCCCGAGCTCGCCGATCTCTACCCCCCGGCCCGTGAGTCCGCCTACGCCCTCTGCGCCTGGGAAACCTGGGACGTCCTACGCCGCCATCAGTCCCTGTCCGTCACCGCCGCCCGCGCCGCGGTGACCACAGTCCTCACCCGCCTGCTCACCGGCTGAGCGGGCCGCCGAAAGAAGGGCCACCCTCATGTCGATCACGCCCGACCCCGATCAGTTCACTCGCTTCGCCGCCACCACGGACGAGGGCCCCGTCGTCATGCTGAACCTCATCACCTTCCAGGACCGCACCGAATACGCGGCCTACGGCGCCGCCGTCCTCGCCCTGGTCGCACAGCAGGGCGGCCGCCTGCTGTGGCACGGCGAACCGCAGCAGACCCTGATCGGCGACGCCGACTGGGACTACGTCGCCCTCGTCGAATACCCCAGCCGCCGGGCATTTCTCGACATGGTGACCGCCCCCGAATACCAGCGCATCCACCAGCACCGCGAGTCGGGCATCGCCCGCACCGAGCTCATTGCCTGCCACCCTCTCGCCACCCACTGACCGCCAACGGGCAAGATCCGTGGAATATTCTCGACCCTGTCCCTCGGCGGCCTCTGGAGGAAGGACATTCCCATGGAATCCGACGACTACACCCGCACTCGCCGCAGTCTCCACGGTGTGGCCGAACTGCTGATGGCCGGCCCGCAGTACCGCGCCCACGGCACGATCAAGCTGCGCCCAGCCCCGGGCGGATTCAGCACGATCCATCCCCCACTGGTCGCTGTGGACGGCGACCTGCTGCGGGTCGACGGTTCGGTGGCCGGAAAGCTCAGCGGCACAACCTTCGCCGAACTGGCCTCCCACGCCGGCATCGATGCCGGCGCCCCCGCCGACCTCTACTCCGACAGCTCCGGCTGCACCCTCACCGACACCATCCACGTCGACCTCGACCACGCCCAGACCATCGCCCGAGCCTTCGACTGGGGTGACCGGGCCCTCCGCCGCCTGAACCCCACCGAACCCCCTGTCCTCTGGCCCGAGCACTTCGACCTCGGCATCACCGCAGACCGCATCAACTTCGGCGTCTCACCCGGCGACCCCCACATCCCCGAGCCCTACGCCTACGTCGGCCCCTGGGACCCCCACACCGGCCCCTTCTGGAACGAATCCTTCGGCGCAGCACACAGCCTCACCGCCCTGGGCACCGCAGAAGCCCTGTTCACCTTCTTCAGCGAGGGCTACCACCTCGCCACCGATTCCTGACCACCCGCGAGCGGGCCGATGTGGTGGTGCGCCCGGCACCGGCGGTTCCGCGACGATCGGAACCGGCTTGCTCAGGGGCCGTCCTGCGCCAGGGCCGTGGCCGCATCGCCGCCACCACCCGAACGCATTCTGGCCGTCAGTTGCGCAGCCGCCGATTCAGCAATGGCCAGGTCATCGGTCTTCGATGGCGCGTACGGCGGTGTCGATGATCGAGTGGATCTGGTCGTGGTCGAGGGCGGAGTCGGGGAAGAAGACCTGCCGGTGGGTGAGGCCGTCGATGAGGACGACGAGTAGGGCGGCGTCGGCGGTGGATACCGGGTGGTCGGCAGCGGCGGCGCGGTCGCGAACGAAATGCACGAATGTGTTGCGGTGCTCGTCGAATTTCTCGCGCAGTGGCCGATTGGTACGTGCTTCGCCGAGCAGGTGATGGCGGGCTACGACGCGGTCGGCCACCTCGGGCGTGGTCATGGCCGCGATGTAAAGGGTTGCGGTCTGGGCGAGTTCGACTGGTGAGCGAGACTGCTGGTGGGCGAAGAATTTCGCGACGACGGCCATGTCCCGCGTTACAAGCTGTGGCATCCGGACGCGCATCTGTTCGCGAGCCTGGAAGTCGACAAGACCGCCGAGGCGATCCCGGACCGAGCCAAGTACGTCGGCAATATCTCCTATGTCGATGAATATGTCGGCCCGAAGTTGCAGCAGTTGGCGATCGCTTTCCAGGAACCCACCGCGCACGGTTTCGATGTGCCCGACGGCCACACGCTGATCTTCGGCCGGGTCGGCAGCAGTGTCCTGCCGTTGGATGTGGGGTGGCTGGCCCATCAGGTCCGCCCGATTCCGGGGGGCTGCGAGATGCGCAGTCGCTTCTATCTCAACTTGCTCGGCCTGCACACCCCCAACCTTGCTCAGGCCGCCGCGGCCGTACAGCGGGGCGCGGCAACCGATCTCGACGTCGGTGTCGACCTCGCCCGCGAGTTGCTGATGCACTGCGGCCAGGAGATGCATCACCTGTCGACATTCCTGCCCGACCTGCATCGCGAGTTCGGTAGCTGAGCTCGGCCGGGGTGCTCGCCTGCCGAGGTTTCACTCCCGCACAACAAATATCGACTTCACTCTCAGGGCGGTCCCCATGCCAGCTCCCCATATTCAGACGTTGCTGTGTGCACGACGCCTGCCGATCACGCTCGCGGCCGCAACGGCATTCATGGTGAGCGCCGCGGTGCCCGCCGTGGCCGCGCCCGTGCTGCCGACCTTGCCGTACGGGGGCAGCTCCTACACGGGGAAGGTGAACGAACCCGGTGGCGCCGAGGGCGCGATCTTCTACACCAGCGGCGGTGAGCGCGGCCTCGTTGATTCCGGGGTTGCAGGGGCCTGCGCAGACCTTGCCGGGCGGGCAGCCCGCCAATATCGTCGCCGACCGAACCGGAAAGATCCTCGCGAGCTACACCCCGCCGGCCGGGCGGGATGTGTCGAATTTCCGCACACAGATCTACCAGGGCCGTAAGGTATTGACCTGGTGGCAGGGCAGCACGGTGGCCGGGCACGGCTCCGGTGTCGGCATCATCGCCGACGAGAACTTCCACACCCTCGCAACCGTCGATCCCGGCGGGGCGGGCGCGGACGTGCACGAGTTCCGCCTCACCCCCGACGGGCACGCCCTGGTCACCTCCTACTCGGAGGTCGACGCCGATCTCACCGCCATCAGCGGGCCCGCGAACGCGAGAATGTATGCCCCGGTAGCGCTGTTCGTCGACGTCGCAATCGGGAAGGAATTGTCCCGACGCATCTCCGAATTCACCCCGACCGGCGAGCTACTCTACGACGCGGTCCTGCCCTTCGGCACCTACCGCGCCTACCTCGACACCTGGCCGCTCCAGTGAAAGATCAACGAGCCGAGGTCATCCCGGCCCCGAGTTTTCCGCCCGAGCAACCAGCCTCCAGCCTTGGACGATCCGGCCGACCCAAACCGCCACTGACGGCGGACACCCGCGGGGGTCGAATCGGTCAGAAAATGACCCGCCAAATATGTTGCAGTACCACGCATTTGGCGGGTCATTGTGTCCCGAGGTTCGATGCCTAGACAGCCGGGACCGGTTGGTTCGCAACCAAATCGATCAAGGCCCGGCAGGGAAGTCGGGACGCTCGTTGCCCGACAGCTATTGCTGTGCAACGGATTCAAGATCGCCAGAAGAGTGGCCCCATCTTTCGATGTAACGAATCTGCCACTCGCACAGCGTATCCGGCGGCCATGCTCATGTCCGACAGGGACGCCTGCACCCAGTGAAGCACTGATTCTGTTGGGGCACAGTCGATTGCGGATATCTGCCAATTTCGGACGCGTGACCAGAAATTAACGATATTTCGGTCATGAATCCCGCAGGTTCGGCGTAGCGTGCCTTGAACATTCACCGAGGTTTCCGGTCTGAGAGTCTCGGGAGGCAAGCAGGCAAGTACCGCCGATTCCTGGTCGGTCGGTGCCATGAATATGATGGCGGACAATGTGATCGATGATTCGGCATCGGCCCAGACGGCACCGGACACGCAACCGGCCCATGGTGCGCGGCTGGCCCTGAACGGCGGTGATCCGGTACGGCGCATACCCTGGCCGACCTATGACCGGGGCGCGGTGTGCGTCCATCCCGAGGACGAGGAAGCGGCGCTGCGCGCGATTCGCAGCCATCTCTATTTCCGATACGACCATCGCCCGCCGCATGAGACCGAGTGCGCACGATTCGAGGCGGAACTGTGCCGCTACTTCGGGACCGCACACGCGCTGGCCACCTCGAGCGGTACCACCGCGCTGGCGCTGGCGATCATGGCCTCAGGAGTCGAACCGGGAGACCTGATCGCCTGTCCCGGTTTCACTTTCGCCGCCACACCCAGCGCCATCCTGCTCGCCGGATGCACGCCGTTCCTGGTCGACGCCGACGAGAACCTCCACCTCGACGTGGACGATCTGCGCCGGCGGTGGACACCGCGAATCCGGGCGATCGTGGTGGTGCACATGCGTGGCTTCGCCGGGGATATGAGTGCGTTGCTCCGATTCGCGGATGAGCAGGGCGTTCCGGTGTTCGAGGATGCTGTCCCGGCGCTCGGCGCGCAGTTGAACGGACGCAAACTCGGCACCTTCGGCCTGGCGGGCGCATTCAGCACCCAGTCGGACAAGTCGCTCAACAGCGGAGAGGGCGGCTTCCTCGTTACCGATGACAGCACCCTGTTCGCCCGCGCCACCGTGCTTTCCGGCGCATACGAGGGCCGGCTGCGGCGGCATTTCGCCGAGGGTCGGTCGCCGCTGGCCACCGATCTGGAGCTGCCGCTGTACAGCTTCCGCATGGACGAGATCCGGGCTGCGCTGCTGCGATCCGAATTGGATCGGCTGCCGAATCGGCTGGCCGCCTTCCGCGAGAATTACGACTATGTCGCCGCGGAGCTGGCCGACCTCGACGGCATTCGAATCCGGCAGCCGGTGGCGCCGGGCGCGTATCTGGGCGAGGCCTTCATCTTCCAGGTTGCCGAGGGTCGCGCGCAGTGGTTCGCACGTGCGCTGTGCCAGGAGGGTATCGAGGCGCGCAACCTCGGCTCGGACTCCGATCACAATATTCGCGCCTTCTGGAATTGGCGATTCCTGTTCCGCGGCAAGGACACCGCCGCCGTGCAGGCATCCCTGCCCAATGCGACCCGCTACCTGCAACGGGCCGTGGACATTCCGCTGTCCTCGACGCTGTCGCGGGCGGATTGCGATGATCTCGTCGCCGCGGTACGGAAGGTCGCGGCCGCGCTGACAACGACGGAGGTCGACGCGAATTCCTCGTGGGCAGGGCGGCCATGACGGCCTCACCCGACACCGGAACGCTGCCGCGGCTCGCGCTCGCCGAGGTGTTCGGCGGATTGTTCTGCGGCTATCTCGGCTTGTCCGCGGCCATTCCGGCGCTGCCCGACCATGTTCGTGACCGGTTCGGCGCGGGCGATCTGAGCGTGGGGCTCGTGGTGACGGCCACCGCCCTGACCGCGCTGCTCACCCGGCCCGTGTTCGGCGGGCTGGCCGACCGGCACGGCTATCGGCAGGTCATGCGGTTCGGCGCGCTCGCCATCGCGGTCGGCGGGCTGCTGTACTTTCTGCCGCTCGGCCTGGCCGGGCTGATCGGGGTGCGGCTGCTGATAGGTGTCGGCGAGGCCGCGCTGTTCGTGGCGGGTGCGGCCTGGACCGTCACGCTCGCGCCACACAATCGGCGCGGCCAGCTCATCGGGCTCTACGGGGTAGCCATGTGGGGCGGCATCTCGGCGGGGACGGCGCTCGGTGCGACCCTGCGGCACTTCGGGATCGGGGCGGTGTGGGCGCTGTGCGCGGTCGCGCCGCTCGCCGGACTCGCCCTGATCAGCAGTGCCGGGCCCGAGCCGGAGGTCGCGCGGTCGAGCAGCGGTCGCGGGCTGATGCTGAAGCCCGCGGCGCTGCCCGGTCTGGCCCTGGCCCTCGCCGCGGCGGGCTACGTGGGGCTGGCCGCTTTCATCATCCGCGACCTGCAAGTGCGCGGAATCGGCTCCGGCGCCGTCGTTTTGGCTGTCTTCAGCGCGGTGTACGCGGGTACGCGGCTGGTCATCGGAAAGCTGCCGGACCAGCTCGGACCGCGGCGCGTGGGCACCTGGTCCGGGATCGGCGAGGCGGCCGGGCTGCTGATCGTCGCGTGGTCGCCGAACCTGCCGGTGGCGGTGCTGGGCGTCATCGTCATGGGTGTCGGCTTCTCACTGCTGCACCCTTCGCTGGCGTTGATGGTCATGAACAAGGCCGAGAGCTCGAAACAGGGGGCGGCACTGGGGGCTTACACCTCGTTCTGGGATCTGGGGCTGTTCGTCTGGGGCCCGGCGACCGGTGCCATCGCGAGCGGGCTCGGCTATCCCGCCGTGTATCTGGTCGGCGCGGGCTGCGCGTTCACCGCCGCGGTCATGGCCTACACGATTCGGCAACCGGTCACCAACGAGTGAGAAAGGAGGCGGCAGATGAGCAGCGCGCCCCCGGTCAAGGTCCTGTGCGTCACCGGATGGTGCCGCAACGGCAGCACCATCCTCGGCAATATCCTCAATGAGATTCCGGGCGTATTCCACGTCGGGGAACTGCATTTCCTGTGGAAAAATGCCGCCGGGCGCGGCGTCAACGAGCTGTGCGGCTGCGGGCACAAGCTCGTCGACTGCCCGTTCTGGTCCGCCATCCTGCCGGTCGGCAGGCCCGACGGGGCCACTCTGGAAGGCCACGCGGACACGGTGATTCGGCACCAACTCGGCTACGTCCGCACCAGGCACACGTGGCAGGTGCTCGAGCGGGGCCTGCGCAATGAGCCGATTCGCGCGCATGCGGACCTGCTGACCCAGGTCTACCGCGCCATTGCCGAACGCAGCCGGTCGCGGTTGATCGTCGATACCTCGAAGATGCCGGGGGAGGCGGCACTGCTGTCGTACCTCGACGGGATCACCCCGTACTACCTGCACCTGGTGCGCGATCCCCGGGCCGTCGCCCAATCATGGAGCAAGCCGAAGGAATACGTGTACGCCATGTCGGCGGCCAGGAGCACCGGTTACTGGAGCGGCTTCAACCTCGCGTCACACGCGATCGGCCGCCGGTATCCGCGGCGGTCACTGTTCCTCCGATATGAGGACTTCATCGCCGATCCGGCGGGGACGGTCGACACGGTGCTGCGACTGTGCGAGATCGATCCGGCGGCCAACCCGATGACCGACCGGACGATCGAGCTGCACGCCAATCACACGGTCACCGGGAACCCGGACCGGTTCAACACCGGCACCACCGTCATCCGTCCGACCGACGACTCGTGGCGCCGCGCGCTGCCGAACTCGGGCAAGGCAACGGTGACGGCGCTGTCCTGGCCGCTGGCGATCCGGTACGGGTATCTGATCCCCGGTCGACATGGGAGAGGTTGAGCGACAGTGGATCTGGGGCTGACGGACAAGGTCGCACTCGTCGCGGGCGGATCGAGCGGCATCGGGCTGGCGATCGCCGAGGAGCTGGCCGCCGAGGGCGCGCATGTCGCCATCGGAGCCCGCGACCCGGTACGACTGGCCGCCGCCGAATGCGCGATCACAGCGATGGCACGTGGGCGAGTCCACGCAACACGCGTGGACGTCACCGACCCTGAAGCGGCTCTCCGCTGGGTCGACGAGGTCGCCGCGGAGTTCGGTGGACTCCACATCGTCGCCGTCAGCGGCGGCACACCGCCCACCGGGAGCGCGACGGCCTTCGAGGCATCCGCATACCGGGAGGCGGTCGACACGGTCCTGATGCCCGCGGTCGAGCTGGCGTTGGCGGCCTTGCCGCACCTGCGGAGTGCGCGGTGGGGCCGCGTACTTCTGGTGGCATCGGAGACCGCGGTGGTCCCCATCGGCGGACTGGCCCTGTCCGGAGTGAGCCGGGCGGCGATCGTGCGGTTCGCGCAGGCCCTCGCCGCGGACGTCGGGCGCGACGGCGTGACCGTCAATGTGCTCGCGCCGAGCGCGACCCGCACTCCGCTGCTGGAACGGGTCCTGGCGCAGGGCTCCGCGGACCGGCTGATCGAGGCGGAGTTGGCCGCCGTCGGCAGCAAGACCGCGGTGGGCCGCATCGCCCAGCCCGACGAAATCGCCGCCCTGGCAGCGTTTTTGGCCAGCGAACGGGCCGGCTACATCACCGGCACCGTCCAGTTGATCGACGGCGGCTCGAGCGTGCTCGGCGCGTCCTCATCGCATTACACCGTTTCCCAGGAGGGGACATGCTGAAGGCAGATTCGATCAAACAGACCCTGGCGCAGGTGGTCGCGGACCGCGAACACGAGCTGTCGCCGGGCCGGATGTTCGTCGAGGCATGCGGGCAGCACGGGCTGGACGCGGCGGTCGAATACGACGTGACAATCACCGATTCCCTGACCAGCTCGCGGCGCAAACCCCGCAATCCGGCCCGCACTATGCTCAAGACCATCGACCTGTCGCGCGATCCACGTCAGTTCTATTGGCACGAGAGCGCACCCGCTCCGGGCGACACCTCCATCGTGGGCGCGGACGTCCGCCGCGAGCTGGCCAGCAGATTCCACAAGTCGCCGATTCCGGAGCTGCTCACCACCACGGCGTGGGTGCAGGTCCCGCCGGATTTGTGGAAGGACCCCGACACCTTCGAGAATTTCCTCAACTACCGCCTGATCGTGCGCTTGTGCACCGCCGAGAACCACACCATTATCAGCGGCGCGGGCGGGCTGCTGGGCATGCCCGAGATCGAGCGGATGACCGAGCGGGGACCCTTCACCTCGACAATCCTGCGCGCCTGCAACGAGATCGAGCAGATGGGCGGCACCGCCGACGGCATGATCATCAACCCGGTCGACTACTACCGTGCCATGGGCAGCGGTCGGCTGATGGACGACCTCGAACAGAACGGTGTGTTCATCGTCCGCACCAGGCTGGTCGAACCGGGGACCGCCATCGTCGGCGACTTCGGCCACGGCGCACAGCTTTTCGACGCGGGACGTTCGGTGATCCGATTCGCCGAGCCACCCGCGGGCACCTTCACCGAGCCGGGGATCGCGCTGAAGGCCGAGATCTACGAGCGGGTCGTGGTCAATCTGCCGACGAACTTCTTCGTCGTCAGCGTCTAGGTCGCGCTCGTGACGCTCGAGGAGGGAACCCCCGTGCGCGAGGACCCGGATGTGGTGGTCATCGGCGGGGGAGTCGTCGGCCTGTTCTGTGCGCAACAGTTGCGTCGGCGCGGGGCGACTGTCACGGTGCTCGAGCGCGGTGCGCTGGGCGGACCGCAATCGTGCTCGGCCGGTAACACGGGATTCGTCGGCACCCACGGTGCCGCACCCCTGGCCGAACCCGGCATGCTCGCTACCGCCGTTCCGGGTGCGACGGATCCGGACGCGCCCTGGTACATCGAGCCCCGCCCGGACGCCGAATTGTCGCACTGGCTGCGGCATTTCCGGCGCGCCTGCTCGGCCGAGGCCGCGGCGAACGGATTCCGGGTGCTGATCGGGATGAAGACGCGCAGTCTCGCGATCCTGCTCGAGCTGTGCGCTTCGGAGAACATGGCGGCTCTGTTCGAATCACCGGGCATCGTGTTGGCTTTCAAGACCCCGGCGGGCTTCGACGAGGCGAGCCGGACCGTGGCGCGCACTGTTGCCGGTGGTGTCCCGCTGCGGGTCCTCGGATCCGGTGAGCTCGACGAGCTCGCGCCGAAGACGACGTTCGATATTCACGGCGCACTGTACAACCCCGAGGGTGCATATCTGCGCGTCCCGGAATTCCTCGTCGAATTCGGCCGGGTTCTGCGCGGTTCGGGCGTAGAGATCCGCGACCACACCGAGGTCACCGGCTTCGGCATCCGGGACCGGAATATCGTGCGGCTCCGCACCACTCGCGGGGAACTACGCCCCGGCAATGTGGTCATCGCGGCAGGCGCATGGAGCGCCGAGTGCGCCCGCATGGCGGGAATGGATCTGCTGCTGCAACCGATCCGTGGCCACAGCCTCACCGTGGCCATGCCGCCCAGCGCGCCCGGCCTGCCGGTGCTGCTGAGCGAGGCCAGAGTGGCGATGGTCCCGCTCGGCGACCGGCTGCGGATCGGCGGACAGCTCGAGCTGACCGGGATGAGCTGCGCGGTCTCCGAACACCGGCTACGGGCGCTGCGGCGCGCCGTGCGCGAATTCCTGCCCGACTTGGAGGAGACATCGATCCTGCAGAGCTGGAGTGGATTGCGGCCGTGCACCCCGGACAGCCTGCCCCTGATCGGTCCCGCCGGTGATCTCCGCAACCTCCTCGTCGCCGCCGGACACGGCCATATCGGCATGGGGCTCGCGCCCGCCGGCGGTGAACTCGTCGGTCAGCTCCTGGCGGGTGAGCAGCCATTCACCGACCCGATCCCGTTGCGGCCGAATCGTTTCGGCGCACCCACCTGAAACGGCGACGGCATGGCAGACAGAATGGACGTGCGGATCGGTGTCCTGTGTCTCGACACAGCGTTCACCAAGCTCCCCGGCCACATCCGCAATCCGGCGACCTTCGACTTCCCGGTCGCCTACCAGGTCGTCGCCGGTGCGACCCCGCGCCGGGTGGTGAGCGAGGCGGATCCGACCCTGCTCGAGCCGTTCATCGACGCCGCCCGCAAGCTCGAATCCGAAGGCGTGGACGCGATCACCGCCGCCTGCGGATTCCTGGTCCTGTTCCAGCAGCGGCTGGCCGATTCCGTCCGAGTCCCGCTCTACAGCTCGAGCCTCATCCAATTGCCCATGGTCCACCGCATGTTCGCCACCGATCGCACCGTGGGCCTGTTCGTCGCCGACGAACAGGCCCTCACCCGCCGCCACCTGGAAGCCATCGGTGGCGAGTCCGTTCCGATCTGTGTCGCCGGAATGGCCAGGCACCCGGAATTTCGCGAGGTCATCCTCGAAGGCCGCCGCGACAACCTCGACGCAGACCGCCTCGGTGCGGAAGTCCTCGAAGAAGTGTCCCAACTGGCTGCCAACAACCCCGACATGGGTGCGCTGGTCATCGAATGCACCGACCTCGTGCCGTACGGTCACGCCATCCAGCAGCTACTGCACATCCCGGTCTTCGACATCGTGACCCTCACCAACATGGTCCACCACACCCTGTCCCACATGCCCTTCCGCATCGGGGAGCGCGGCAACGGTTAGGACGGTGTCACGGCCGCAGCGGCGACGATACCGGCCGACACGAACGTCGTGTTCAGGCTCGCTCGACCAGAGTTCCGGCTGCCGTCGAAACTATCGGGAGGACATTGGATTTCGTCATCTACCCGTCCGGTCAGCGCCATCGTGAGTCGCGGCTCGCGGTTGGCGGTGAACAGACGACATCAACAAATGGTCGACGAATGAGGAAGAGCGAGTTCCCTTGTCAAGTCTGGGAACTCGCTCTCTCGTTGTGTCCGGAGGGGGACTTGAACCCCCACGCCCTAATACGGGCACTAGCACCTCAAGCTAGCGCGTCTGCCATTCCGCCACCCGGACCGGTGATGCTGCACAAGATTAGCGGAGAGGCTGGCGGAAACGGAAATCGGGGCTGGGCCAGGCGAAATGAGGTGCGCGGGGGGAGGTTTGGGGACTAGCGGAGGATGCCTGCCAGGTTGGCGTTCTTGATGGGGGTGTCCTTGTTGGCCTGGACCTGACAGAGGCCCTGGACGGCGGCCATGGACAGGTCGACCTGGGTGCCGGCGGGCTCGTGGTCGTTGCCGGTCTGCTGCTTGATGAACTTGGTGATGGTGACGCGCTGGGTGTCCGCGTTCTGGGCAAGGTAGTCGCTGCACTTGGTGTCGCCGCCCTTGTTGAGAGCCTTCTCGACATCCGAGCAGCCCGAGAGCAGGGCTACGGCCAGTGCGGCGGCCGCCACGGCCGTCCATCGCGCGGTGTTCATCATGCGTTCCTCGTCGGTCGTGCGCGGCGGTATCGGCCGCGCGATCGACCGCCACTGTAGATGGGTGCGACCGTTCGGCAATCGGGGTCGGACCCGGAGATTCGATCCGAATCGCTGTGATTTGCATCACATTTCCCCGCACATCGAGGGGGGTCGACCTGGCATGGTGGGGACATGTCCCTGGCCTCCACCGAAACAATTCGGATCCTCGGCGCCCGCGAGCACAATCTGCGCAACGTCTCCATCGACATTCCCAAGAACAAGATCACCGTGTTCACCGGAGTCTCCGGATCCGGCAAGTCCTCCATTGTTTTCGACACCATCGCCATCGAATCCCAGCGGCAGCTCTACGCCACCTTCCCGGCCTTCGTCCTGAACTTCCTGCCGCGCTACGAACGCCCGCACGCCGAGGCCATCGAGAACCTCACCGCGCCGGTCATCATCGATCAGAAGGCGGTCGGTGGCGGGCCGCGGTCCACGGTCGGCACCATGACCGACATCTACGCCCTGATCCGAGCCCTGTTCGCGCGCTTCGGTTCTCCGTCCACGGGATTGGTCTACGACTACTCCTTCAACACCCCGCAGGGCATGTGCACCGAGTGCGACGGACTCGGTGTGGCCATCACCGCCGACCCGGGCAAACTCGTGGACCGCACCAAATCGCTCAACGAGGGCGCACTACTGGTGCCGGGCTACACCGTCGGCAGCGGCGATTGGCAGCTGTATGCCAACTCCGGCCGATTCGACCCGGACAAGAAACTCGCCGACTACGACGACGCGGAATGGCACGATCTGCTACACGGCACCGGCGGCAGAGTGGAATTGTCTTTCGCGAAAGGCACGTGGAAAGCCAATTACGAAGGCCTGGTCGACAAATTCACCCGCACCCGGCTCAAGCGCGACACCTCGGGGCTGTCGGAGAAGACCCGCGAGCAGATCCAGCGCTTCCTCAGCGAGGGCGTCTGCCCGGCCTGCGACGGGGCGCGACTGAATCCGAAGGCCTTGGCCACCGCCATCCATGGACGCAATATCGCCGACTGGGCGCGGCTGCAGATCACCGATCTCATCGAGGTCCTCGGCGAGATCGACGACCCGGCCGCCGTCCCGCTGGCGGCGGCCACCCGGGTCGCGCTCGAACGCGTTGCCGGCATCGGGCTGGGCTACCTGAGCCTGGACCGCGCCACCTCGACCCTGTCCGGCGGTGAGGGCCAGCGCCTGAAGATGATCAAGCACCTGGGCAGCACGCTGGTCGGGATGACCTACATCTTCGACGAACCCAGCGTCGGCCTGCACCCGCGCGATGTCGGGCGGCTCAACCACATGCTGGAGGCGCTGCGGGACAAGGGCAATACCGTGCTGGTCGTCGAGCACGATCCGGATGTCATCCAGATCGCCGACCACATCGTGGATGTCGGTCCGCGCGCGGGCGTCCACGGCGGCGAGGTCGTCTTCACCGGCAGTTTCGCCGAGTTGCGGCAGGCCGATACCCCCACCGGCGCGGGATTGCGCCGCGCCTTCCGGGTCAAGGAGAACTTCCGGTCCGCGACGGGCGTACTGACGGTGGCGAATGCCAACGCGCACAACCTGAAAGATGTCACCGTCGCCATTCCGACCGGCATCCTGACCGCCATCACCGGTGTCGCCGGCTCGGGCAAGAGCAGCCTCATCCGCGACGAATTCCTGGTGCGCTACCCGGAATCGGTCTTCGTGGACCAGTCCGCCATCGCCGCGTCCTCCCGGTCCACGCCCGCCACCTACCTCGGGCTCATGGATCCGATCCGCAAGCTGTTCGCCAAGGCGACCGGCGAATCGGCCGGTCTGTTCAGCTTCAACTCCGACGGCGCCTGCACCGAATGCGGCGGCCGCGGCGTCATCATCACCGAGATCGCCTACATGGACCCGGTCACCACCCACTGTGAATCCTGTGACGGGCGGCGGTTTTCCGATCGGGTCCTCGCACTCACCCTGCGCGGCAAGTCGATTGCCGACGTCCTCGAGCTCTCCGCCGAGGCGGCCGTGGAGTTCTTCCCCGAGAGGACACTGAATGCCAAGTTGCGCACCATGAACGAGGTCGGCCTGGACTACCTGAGCCTGGGCCAGGCGATGAGCACCCTCTCCGGCGGCGAACGCCAGCGCATCAAGCTCGCGACCCAGCTGCAGAACACCGGCACGGTCTACGTTCTGGACGAACCCACCACCGGCCTGCACATGTCCGATGTCGACACCTTGCTCACGCTCATGGACAACTTGGTCGAGCGCGGGAACACGGTCGTGGTCATCGAGCACAACCTGGACGTGGTCGCACACGCGGACTGGGTCATCGACCTCGGGCCCGACGGCGGCAAGAACGGCGGCGAGGTCGTATTCACCGGTACTCCCGCCGAACTGCTCAACGACCCGGTCTCGCTGACGGGGGAGTACCTGCGCCGCTACAAGTCCGCCTGACGAAGAGCGTCACAGGTACCGATCGTCCGCGGTACTGGCCGCCCGCCACGCCCTGGCTTCATGGGGATTGCCGCGGCGATTGAGGAGTTCGGCGAGACCGGCCATGGCCCGGGGGTCACCCTGGGTCGCGGCGGCGCGCCACCAGTGCTCGGCCTCGGTGAAATCGCCCCGGCGATAACGGAAGACGCCGAGGTCGTAGGCGGCGCCCGGATGACCGAATTCGGCTGCTTGCGTCCATAGTTGGCAGGCCTGCTCCTCGTCGCCGCGACTCTGCATGGCCACGCCCAGCTCGTAGAGCGCGTTCTGGAAGCGGCTGGCATCGGTGGGCGGGGCCGGGAGCGGCGGGGTGGAGCTGATGGTGAGCTCCACGACCAGTTCGCCGAAGTCGGGCGCGCCGACGCCGGTGCTGCAGTGCAGGACCGTCACGGCGGGCTCGCGGGCGATGAGGATGCCGTAGTTACCCGTCCAGGAGACGGTGGACTCGGTGTCGTCCACCCAGACGGGGGTGAGGGTGAGGGCGGCATCGGTCTCGGCAGGGCACACCTGTAGCTCGATGCCGCCCGACATGGCATCACTCCAGACGTCAACCCCCCTGAGCCGGCGGCCTTCCAGCAACACATGTCCGCCCTCCACGGCGAGTCCGATGCCCAGGCTGCGCACGCCGGGGCGTGGGGCGGCGCTGCGCAGGGTCAGCCGGACCGTGGTGGGGGAGCCGCCGAGACCCTCCGAGTGCAGGGGGTAGACCTGCGCGCCGTTCCAGGTCACGGGGTCTGCGCTGTCGTATCGGTCCGCCAGTGTTGGTTCGGTCGTGCCCGGCTCGGCGTACGAATACGACCCCTTCATCTGCCCCGCCTTCCGCCGGTGCCCGGTGATATTCGGGGCTACCGTAGTACCGATGCCACCTGTTGCGTCCCGGATTTGCCAGCTCCGCGATCCAGCAAACTCCTGGTCGCATGACCGGCATCTTTCCGGGCGTCCGACCGGTGCCCGGTGTACTGATTTCGCCGGTCGATCGACGTGGCGGCCACGTCCACGCGGTGTGTCGTACTTGCGGAGGGCCCGGTGTCATGTTGAATCGTCGGCGACGTACCAGCGAACGAGTGAAAGGTAAGGACATATGGCTCTGCCCACCATGACCCCCGAACAACGCTCCGAGGCGCTGGCGAAGGCCGCGGCGGTTCGTAAGGCCCGCTCGGAACTCATCGCGCAGGTCAAGAAGGGGTCGGTCAGCCTCGCCGAGGTGCTCAAGCGCGCGGACAAGGAGGACCTGGTCAAGAAGACGAAGGTGGCGGCGGTCATCAAGGCGCTCCCGGGCATCGGCCCGGTCAAGGCGGCCAAGCTGATGGACGAGGCCGAGATCCCCGCGGACCGCCGAATCGGCGGCCTGGGTTCCCGGCAGCGTGCCGCGCTGCTGGAGGCGCTGAAGGCTTGAGATCGGGGGGTGGCCTGCCGGGTCGAGAACCGGCCCGGCGGCGACCACTCCCACCGCCTCCGAATCCTCGGTGAACGCGCAGGACATCGACCGATTTGGTCCAGGCGGTCCGATCCGATAACCTTGCTGAGCACCACCGGTCCGGGTGGCGGAATGGCAGACGCGCTAGCTTGAGGTGCTAGTGCCCGTATTAGGGCGTGGGGGTTCAAGTCCCCCTCCGGACACAGTCAGTAGGCCTACGGGCGGTTTTGGAGCAGTATCCACCAAAACCGCCCTTTTTCATGGCCACAGCCCGCCGAGGACATCGACCATCTGCCGGATCTTCTCCCGGCTCATCCTGTGTTCCGCAACGGATCTCGCCTCGATCGCGGTGACTTGCGCTGGTACCGAGGTCCAGCCTCCGCACCGCGATCGAACCCCGAACTGAAACGCCTCTCACAAAGTGGCGAATTCCGTACTGCGCCTGCCGAGTTCGGTGATCACCGTATCGGACTCGGGTCATCCGGGCGTGCGTGGCTTCGGCCGAGATGGAACACGTGTTGACAGCGCGATCACGAGCCTCATAAACTCGATATCGATTCGAATTCGGGAAAGACTGGCCTGGTTAGGGCCCTGATTCATCGCCGAGGTCACCGGAACGAAGTTGGCGTCCACGGCGGCGGAGATATGTCGACCACCGGCCCGTTGAGGGCGTGGCGGGTAGTTGTGCGCCGCAGGCAGTTCACAAACACCACGACACCGGGGTGGTCAAACCAATCGAGACTCAGGAGTTGATATGACTGCGCACGAAGAGACCGCAGAGGTAGTTGTCGTCGGCGCCGGGATGGCGGGATTGATGGCAGCGACCACGCTGGCGCCGAGGACCGATGTGGTTGTCCTCGAGTCCACCGATCGCACGGGCGGACGAGTCGACACCGTCCGCAAGGGCGACTACTGGATCAATGTCGGCACTCAGTTCACCGAAGGCACCGGCACACTGATCGATGCCCTGAACAAGCACGGCATCGAGATGGGTTCGCTCGCAGGCAAAAGCGTCGCGCTGTACCTCAATGGCGGGCTGGTCGACACCGCGAATCCTCTCGCGCTCATGTTCCGCACGAAGATGACGATGATGGACCGTCTCGGCATGGCCATCGTCGGTGCGCGCATTCTCGCCGTCATGCCGTTCCTGGAGTCGCAGAGCCGAATCGCGCAACGGGTTCGCGCCAAGCTCGACACCAAGCTGGCCTCGTATCTACTCCAGGGCGTCCGCTCCGAGCTGGCCGGCGAGGTCGTCCGGTCGTGGTCGGCGCAATGGATGGGATGCGAGGCGGAGGAAACGGCCGCGACCCAGTTCGTCACGTCCGTCGCTATCGCGTTGGCCGACCCGGAGAAAATTCCGAACTTCTCGCTGCCGGTCGGTGGCAACCAGACCTTGACCGACGTACTGACCGAAGACCTCGGCAGTCGGATCCGGTTGAACTCGGTGGTGCGATCGGTACGCCAGGACGGCGACGGTGTCGTCGTCGACTACCTCGATGGTGACCGTCCGGCGAGGATTCGGGCCGAGCGGGCGATCGTGACCGCGCCCGGCGACATTGCCGAGCGGATCATTCCAGACCTCCCGCAGCGGTACCGCGTCGCTTTCAACGACATCACCTACGGCCGTTACGTAGTGGTCGGCTTCTTCACCGAGGAAGTGGGGCCGCAGCGCTGGGACGATTTCTTCGGTGTCTCGACGCCGCAGTTGTCGTTTCAAGCGATGTTCAACCACGCCGCGGCGATGCGCAAAGGTGGCGCTCGAAAGCCAGGCGGAGCACTGGCCTGTTTCGCCGGCGGGGCTCAGGCCGACGCATTGCTGGACCTGCCTGACGAGGAAATCCTGTCGCGATTCACGAAGGACTTGCTCACCGTATTCCCCGAGCTGGACGGGAAGCTGGGCGACGGCGTTGTGCGGAAGCACCATCGGGTCGTCCCGTTCTGGGCGCCCGGCCGGAGGAACTCGCTGCCGACGTTGCGGGATCCGTTCGGATCGATCTACCTCGCGGGCGATTATCAGCTCGATCTGCCGTCGCTCGCCGACGCGGCCGCGTCGGGTGAGCGAGCGGGGAAGGCCGTACTGGCGAGCCTGAGCCGGCGACGATAGCCGAGGCCGCGATCGAGAGAACACTGGGACATTCCGGACGCCACCGCGGCCATACCGCACTCGTCGGTCACCCGCCGGCCGGCCGGGTTCCCAACCTCTCGGGTCGGTACACCTAGGTCGTCACGGCTGTCACCGCCGCCAGCGCGGCGGCGGTGAACACCCGGTACCCGCGGGCGGGGTCGAGGCCGTGGATCTCCTTGGTGTCCAGGGCGTCCATGAAGTCGAGGATGTCCGTGCTGAATTCCTGACCGGGGACCAGCACCGGGAATCCCGGCGGATACGGGGTGACGAAGGTGGCCGATACCACCGGCTGCCCGGCGCCGAGCCGTTCGCGGACCTGGTCGGCGGGCAGATACTCGCATCGGTCGTCGTCGTAGGCCAGGTAGAACGCGGTGCGCATGTCCCCGTCCGGCGCTGCCCCGCCGGGGTCGGTCCGGAAGGCGTCGTGGAATCGGGAGAAGTTCGGCAGCGGCGGATGTTCGTGGGTGAGCGCGTGCACGCTGCGTTCGAATTCCTGCCCGGCAGCCGGGCCCCGCTGGCTCGCCTCGTCCTCCAGCCCCTCCGCGATACCCACCAGGGCGCGCAGCAGATACGCGACGGATGTTCTGGTGGTGCCGATGTTCGTCATGGCCAGCACGGTGTTGCGGGTCGTCTTGTTGACCTGGACGCCCCAGCGATCCATCAGCTGGTCGTGTTTGAAAGTGTCTCCGTCGATCCCGGTCGCCCCGATCTCGAGGGTGAGCCGGCACGGGTCGAGCACGAATTCGTCGGTGTGCCAAGCCTCGTCCATCGCCACCGGGCCGGCGTGCAGCGGGCAGCCGCGGCTGCGCCGGTACCGGTCCGGGATCAGGTTCTCGCTGCCCAGCACACGGAAGTACTTCGACAGCAGCGGATGTTCGGCGATGCGGTCGCGCAGGGTCATCGCCAGCTCCACCTGCCGCGCGACCAGCTCGAAGCCCTCGAGTTCGACCTGCCGGCGCCCCACGTCCAGCGACGCCAGGATCTGGTAGTTCGGTGAGGTCGAGGTGTGCGTCATGTACGCCTCGCAGAAGGCGCCCTCGGCGCGCCCGGCGAAGTCGTCGTCGAACACGTGGATCATCGACCCCTGCCGCAACGCGGTCAGCGTCTTGTGGGTGGACTGGGTGGCGTAGACGCGAATGCGCACGCGGTCGGGGTCCGGCAGCAGTGGTTCGTGCACCAGATCGTCGTCCGAGCGGCCGGCGAGTTCGGCACTGCGGCTGTCGAATTCGGCCCGGTACTCCGGGGTCCGGAAGCGCTGCGCGAGCGTGGCCGCGACGTTCATCGCCGTCCGCCGCCGGTACACCGGATGGAATCGGGCGAACGCGAACCATGCCTCGTCCCAGAGGAAGACCAGATCCGGCTTGATGGCCAGGCATTCGGTCATGACCCGTTCGACGTCGTAGACCACGCCGTCGAACGTGCAGTTGGTCAGGGAGATCATCCGCACCTGACCGAGACGGCCCGCGGCGCGGTACGTCAGCAGGGTCCGCTTGATGTCGGCCAGCGGAATCGCGCCGTACATGGAGTACCGGTCGAGTGTGTAGCTGTCCAGGTAGGCCACCCGGGACCCGGCCAGCACCTGGGCGTAGTGGTGCGATTTATGGCAGTTGCGGTCGACCAGCACCACATCCCCGGGCGCCACCAGGGCCTGGGTGACGATCTTGTTGGCGGTCGAGGTGCCGTTGGTGACGAAGTAGGTCCGGCGCGCCCCGAACGCCCGCGCCGCCAGTTCCTGCGCCTCCCGGATCGGGCCGTGCGGTTCCAGCAGCGAATCGAGACCACCGGCGGTGGACGAGGTCTCGGCCAGGAAGATGTTCAGCCCGTAGAACTCGCCCATATCCCGGATCCACCGCGAGTTCACCACCGAGTTGCCGCGCGAGATCGGCATGGCATGGAAGACGCCGGTCGGTTTTCGCGCGTAGGCGGTCAGCGCGGAGAAGAACGGGGTCCGCCGGCGCCGCGCCACCCCGCGCAGGATCGTCAGATGCAGATCCAGCACATCCTCCTGCAGCAGGAACACCGAGTCGAAGTGCTGCCCGAGCTGTGCGGCCAGCAGTTCGATCGATGCGTTGTCGACCAGGTAGAGGTCGAGTTCCGGTCGCAGGGAACGCAATTCGCGCGCGACCGACGAGACCCGGGCCGCGGTGTCGAGCCGGTCGAAACCCGCGAGCTGGACCGGTGAGAGGAGGCGGTCCAGCAGGGAGCGATCGCGCATCGACCGGGTCCGGAAGTCGGAGCGGACGACGACGGCTTGGATCCCCGGATTCACCAGGGCCGCCACCACCGCGTCCTCGACGCTGGGCGCGACCACGATGTCGTAGACGGCCTCGTCCTCCGGCCGGCGGATGGCTCGGATCTCTTCGCGCAGCCGCTGATCCTCGCTGTCGGACAGATCGGCGACCACCAGAATGTCGAAGTGCGGCCGGGGGTCAGTGGCCGCCGCCCCCTCGCCCGGCACGCCGGGCGGCCGGTCGCCGACGTTCGCCGCGGCCGCGAGCGACGCGCCGCCGACGAGCCCCCGGCCGATGGTCTCGGCCAGCCGGGTCAGTTCGGCGTACGCCCCCGTGCCGGCCAGCTCGTGCGCCCGCGCCACCAGCCGGCCGCCGGGGTAACTGTGGTACGGCTCGAGCAGGTCGGTGTCGGCGAGGTAGCGCTCCAGTTCCGCCACCTCGGTACCCGCATCCGGGCCGAGCGCCGCCAGCCGCCGCGCGGTATCGGCGATGTGCCACCAGATGTCGTTCCGCAACTGCGCGACACTGTTGTACGCCGACAGCTCCCGCCCGGAATCGCTGTCGGCGCGGTCGGCCTCCGTGCTCACCACCGCGCCCGATGGGCGGATCCGGGTGCAGACCCCGCCCGGCGGGCGTGACGCTCAACCGCATTCCGCATCCGATCGCCACGCCCGGTGCCCGGGCAGGCGCTGGGAGGCATTGTCATCAGCGTTTCCTTCCGCTGCGGCATCGGCCGGCACCGCCTGCCGCTATTTCCGGTTCAGCTGCCAATCCGGTGGCAGCCCCTGGACTTTCGCGTCGGTGCCGCACGCCTCGATGGATACGGTCGCCGGACCCAGGCGGAGATCCGTGAGCCGGATGATGCCCGCCCGCTCGGGCAGGCGCGGCGCGATGGTGAGGGTGCGCCCGGGGACGTCGGGCATCAGCCCGAGGAACGATCGCATGAGCAGCAGGGGCGCCGCGCTCGCCCACGCCTGCGGCGAGCACGAGGTGGGATACGGCACCGGGGAACTGAAATCGGAGCGGGCGAAGCCGCAGAACAGTTCGGGCGGCCGGGCCCCGAATTCCAGGATGGCCTCGAGCAGTCCGCTCGCGAGTTTCACACTCAGGTCCAGTGCGCCGGGGATGTGGCCGTAGCGCATCAGACCGGCCACCGCGATGGCCGTATCGTGCGGCCACACCGAACCGGTGTGATAACCCATGGGATTGAAGTGGCGGGCGGTGGAAGACAGTGTGCGCAAACCGAATCCGCTGTTCAGGTCCGCCGCGCCCAGCCGCTCGATCAGTTCGGCCGCGCGTTCGTCGGGCACGATGCCGGTCCACAGGCAGTGGCCGGGATTGCTCGATCCGACATCGACCGGCTGCTTCGAGCCGTCCAGCGCCAGGGCATAGCAGCTGCTCTTCGGCATCCAGAAGGCCTCGTCGAAACGGGCTTTGAGGTCGGCGGCCTGCGTGCGCAGCCGCTCGGCGAGGGCGTGGTCGCCGAGCTCCTCGGCCAGTTCGGCGCGGCCGATCCGGGCCGCGTAGACGTAGCCCTGCACCTCGCACAGGGCGATCGGCGGGTCGGCGAGGCGGCCGTCGGCGAATCCGATCGCGTCCCAGCTGTCCTTCCACCCCTGGTTGGCGAGGCCGCGGTCGGTCTTGCGGCGGTACTCGACGAAGCCGTCGCCGTCGAGGTCGGCGTCGGTGTCGATCCAGGCCAGCGCGGCATCGGCGGCCGGCAGCAACTCCTGTACGGCCGCGGCGCCGATACCCCAGCGGCGGCATTCGGCGAGCAGCATCACGAACAGGGGGGTCGCGTCGGCCGTGCCGTAGTAGACGGTGCCGCCGAGCACCCGATCAGTGCCGGGACCGTAACGCCGCTCGTGCATGATGCGGCCGGGTTCCTCCTCGGTGAGCGGATTCGACTCGGTGCCTTGAAGTTTCGCCAGCTGGCGCAGTGTTCCGAGGGCCAGGTCCGAATCCAGCAGCAGCGCCATCCACGAGGTGAGCAGACTGTCGCGGCCGAACAGGGCCATGAACCAGGGCGCGCCGGCGGCCACATAGGAGGTGCCGTCGGCGGGATCGTCCAGCCGCAGCGCGCCGAGGTCGGTCTCGGTGCGCTGCAGGATGAGGTTGAGGCCGGCGCCGCTCGCGGTGAGGGTGGTGGTCGAGGCACGCCAGCGGCGGATCTTGTCCGCCGGGCTGTGTTCGTCGTCGTCGAAGTTCATCGGGACGGCCCGATGGTCGTTGATCGGCTGGCAGTGCACCACCGTCTGCCAGCTGCCGTGTGCGGGGACCAGCACCTGCCAGGTCAGCGATCCGGGCTGAACCTCGGGGTCCTCGCCGGCGGTGATGATGATGCCACGCCCCTGCTGACTGCGGTCGGTGAAGCGCAGCGCCTGCTCGGTGGCGGCCGACTCGCCGCCGCCACCGCCTGCGCGGCCCTCCTTGACCGCGAACAGGTCCGCGAAATCCGCCTCGGCATCGAGAACCACCGTCAGGGCGGTGTCCTCGTCGCCGAGATTGAGCACGCTGATGATCTCCTGCATTCCCTCACCCACGACGCGACGGCGCTGGACCAGCACCGTCGCGTCGGCGACACCGTGCGGTGGCGGCTTCCGGGCCACGAATCGCGCCCGGAAGGGTTCGCGCACCACCACCGAAAGCTGTTCCGGCGGAAGACCGTCCACGCGCAGCTCCCATCGGGTCAGGATGCGCGCGTCCCGGTAGTACAAACCGTGGGCGGTGCCGGGGTGAATGTCCCCGAGTCGGTCGGACAGGCAGAAGGTTCCGGCCTCGACGAGGGTGATCACGCCGGCGCCACCCTCGATGAGAACGGGTGGGCCGGCATTGAATACGCTCACGGGCGACCGCCTGGCGCCTGGCTGCTGAGGATCGGGGTCCCCGCGGGTACCCGCACCCGGACGGCGGTTCGCGACGTCCGTTGCGCCGCCATCTCGATCGCCCGGTGATAGGCCGCCTCGTAGCCCTGCGCGAACAGGTCCGTGGCGAACAGCCTTTCGACCCGCTCCCGGCAGGCGTAGGGGTCGATCTCATCGGCGCGGGCGATGTATCCGGGTAGTTCGTCGGGATCGTCGCAGATCCATCCGGTCACGCCGTGTTCGACGACCTCTTCCACCGCACCGCCGCGCAGCGCGATCACCGGTGTGCCACAGACCATGGCCTCGATCATGACAATGCCGAAGGGTTCTTCCCACCGAATCGGGAACAAAAGGCAGCGCGCGCCGGCGAGCAGATGGCGTTTCGCGGTCGCGTCGGCCTCGCCGAACACATCGTCGCTCTCGGTGAGCAGCGGCTCGATGTAGTTGTCGAAGAACTCGTGCTCGGGCGGCTCGTTGAGCTTGCCCGCCAGGACCAGCCGCACACCGGCGGAGTGAGCGGCCCGGAGCGCCAGGTGGGGTCCCTTGTAGGGCGCGTAGCGGCCCAGGAACAGGGCGTAGTCGAGCTTTTCGGTGCGGAATGGCCATTCCGAGGGGCGGATCGCGTTGTGCACGCGGCCGATCCAGTTCAGATCCGGCGCGAGCGCGCGCTGCCGGTCGCTGATCGCCACGAGCCGCACACTGTGATCGAGCGATTGGTAGTAGTCGTGCATCTCGGGGTCGACCGGACCGTGCACGGTGACGACGGTGGGAATCCCGAGCCCCCGGTAGGCGGCCGCGTTGGCCGGGCCGGCGAAGGTGTGATCGTGCACGACGTCCACCGGGTCCTCGGCATGCAGTGCCTCGATGATCTGCCAGGTCTTCATGGCATTGACGATCTCCGGGTACGGCTCGCCGAGCCGCTTGGACTGGATATCCTCCCAGACCCGGACGAATCGGGCCTTGGTACCGGCGTGGCCGGCGCCGAGCAGCGTGACGCGGTGACCCTGATCGACCAGCTCATCGGCCAGCGTGGCGACAACAGCCTCGATACCGCCATAACCGACCGGTGGGATGTCGAAATACGGTGGAGCGGCGAGAACGATATGCAGCGACCGCTTCCGGGAATTTACCGCGCCGAACACAGCGGAATTTTCGGGCTGTAGCTGCAGAAAGTCGAAGGCGTTCTCGAGTGAGGCATCGCACGTAAGTTCGCTACTCATTTCGAAACTCCTCGTCGTGAGTTGAACTGAGCCAAACCCTCGTATACGGTGCCACGAACGACGCTGGTCGGCAAGGGGTTGTTTGCCCGGTTTGCGCGGTCGCAATTCAAAAGTTATGTCGATGGTTTATCGGCTCGAATTACGGGTATCCCTATCCACCCATCGAGCATGAAATGTATTTGCACCGTGAGGGATTCGCGAATCTCGGCAGTAGCGCTCAGCGAGAACCCTTTTCCACCGACTCACTCCGCAAGCACCTCGGGGAACCCGAACAATGCGACCAGCGCCGGGTCGTGGAATGAGATGACACCGCGGACACCGGTGGTGGTCGGAGCCAGGACCACGATGCCGTGGCCGCGGAGCACGCCATCGGTGTCCCGGTGGTACTCGATGGCGGCGGGCTGGCCGTTGGCCGTAGTGGGTAGCATCCGCCAGTTGCCGGGCCGACCCATCACGTAGGCGTCGAGCATGCGGATGCAATTCACCCGGCCCTCCTGCCAATCGCGGAACGGGGTCGCCTCCAGTGTCGCGTCGGCGCGCAGCACCTGTTCCAGGAGAGCGGCATCGGCGTGTTCGAAGGCGGCGATGTAGCCGTCGAGCAGTGCCCGCGCGCGGCGGTCGGATGGTTCGAGCAATTCCTCTGGGCCCGAGGGCAATTCGTTCAGGCGAGCGCGGGCCCGCTGCAGGCCGCTCTTGACCGCCGCGGTTGTGGTGCCGAGGATTTCGGCGGTCTCGGCGGCGGAGAAGCACAGGACCTCGCGCAGGATGAGAATGGCGCGCTGGCGGGCGGGGAGATGCTGGAGGCTCGCGATGAGGGCCAGGCGGAGTGACTCGCGGGCGACCACCGCGGCGGCCGGATCGTCGGCGGCCGGGGCGATCCAGCCGCCGGGGCATGGTTCGAGCCACGAAACCTCGCCCGGCGCAACGCGACTCGGCGCTTCCTCGGACCCGTCGGCGGGACCGCCCAGGCCCGAAGGCAGGACTCGGATGCGGCGCGGCTCGAGCGCCGACAGGCAGACATTGGTGGCGATCTTGTACAGCCAGGTCCGCATCGAAGCGCGGCCCTCGAAAGCGGCGTAGGAGCGCCAGGCGCGCAGGTATGTCTCCTGGACCAGGTCTTCGGCGTCGTGGGCCGAGCCGACCATGCGGTAGCAGTGCGCCAGCAGTTCCCGGCGGAATCGCTCGGTTTCGGCGGTGAAGCGGCTCCGATCGGCCGCCTCCGCCAGGTGCGCCGTCATGCGGCGAGTTTAGGCTGCCGCCGGGCCGCAGCATGGCTGCTTGTCATGGGCTGCTCTCTTTCCGGATCGTGTGCCCGCTGATCGGGTCCTCGCCCATTGCGACCGGGACGGCGGTCCGAAGGAATCGAAACCCAGGTCAGCGGGTATCCGGATAATCAGGGCAGCAGGGCCAATTTGCCGATGGTGGCGCGGGATTCCATTTCCGCGAGGACCTTCGGCCCGTCGGCGAGATCGTGGGCGGTGGGTCTGGTGGGGGCGAGGACACCCGCTGCGATGAGCGCGAACATTTCGGCCATGACCTCGCCGAAGATGTGAGGAGCGGCCTGGATCAGCACCCCGATATTGAGGCCGATGAGGTGAATCTGGTGCTTGTACACCAACTCCCAGTTGGTGATGGCGGTGTCGCCCCCTGCCACGCCGTAGACGACGACCCGTCCGGTGACCCGTTTGGCCGCGGCGAGGCTCGCGGTGAAGGTCGCGCCACCAGCGGATTCGAGCACCAGGTCGGCTCCGGCGCCGCCGGTCAGTTCCAGCACGTCGGCGGCGAGGTGCTCGGACCGTGAGTCCAGCATGTGGTCGGCACCGAGCCCCCGCACGATCTCGTGCTTGCCCGGCGAGGCGGTGGCGATGACGGTCGCACCGTAATGCTTGGCCATAGTGACCGCGGCTTGGCCGGTCGCGCCCGCTGCGGCGTGGATCAGCACCGTCTCACCGGTGGCTATGCGGCCCAACGGTTTCAATGCGGCGAGCGCGGTAGGCCAGTTCACGACCAGCCCCAGTGCCTGCTCGGTGGTCCACCCGGCCGGGATCGGCATGGCCGAGGCCGCGGGCAGCACCGCGTATTCGGCGAATGCTCCTGCCCCCACGCCGACGACACGGGCCCCCGAAAGCGATTCGGCCACTTCGTCTCCCGCCGCGACGACCTCACCGGCGGCCTCGAACCCCGCCGTGTACGGTGGCCGCGGTCCGCCCAGGAAGGTGCCGTGGGCCTGGGAGATGTCGGCGAAATTGACTCCGGCGGCGGCCACTCGGATCAGGACCTCGCCCGGACCGGGAACCGGTACCGGCGCGTCCGTGATCAGACGCAGGTCCTGCGGGCCCCGCAGCGAGGTTTGCCGCAGGGCCCGCATGGTGGTGGGAATGGTCATGGCGATCAGCACTCCTTCTCGGTTTGTCACCAGGTAGACCGTCGCCACCGGAGAAAGGAATCGGCCGCCGGAACCCGTCAGCCGATCGGCGTGACCGCGGGCATGGTGAAGCGGCCCGACAGGATGTCGGGGCCGGGGACGTAGGAGCGGGCGAAGAGGATGAACGGGCCGGCGGCCGCGGCAGGCAGCCAGTTCGCCTGACGGTCGGGCTGCGGCGTCCGGGGTTGGATCCAGATGTCGATGCTGCCGTCGGGGTTGGTGACGACTCCCGGTGTGTTGCCCGCGATTTCGTAGCGGTTGATCGGGTTGGGGGTCAGGAACTGGCCCGCTAGACGATCGCGGTTCCGTGGCCACCCCAACCGATTCGAGCGAGTCCCCCTGATCACGCGTGACCTACCCGCTCGATGCCGGATCACATTGCCCGACGTGGTGTCGAATGGACCGCCTGAACGTTGTACACGACGTCGTAGCGCAATGTGGGCTACCGCCCGCAGACTTGACCTGATCACTCCCCACAAGGATGGACAGAAGCATGGCGAGTCGTGTGCTCGAGAACTTCATCGACGGCAGGTTCGTGGCCTCGGAATCGACGGACACCCTCGAGCTGGTGAATCCGGTCGACGAGACGGTCACCGGTCGCGTGCCGGTGTCGACCGAGGCCGAGGTCGATTCAGCGGTCACGGCCGCCGCACAGGCTTTCCGAGCGTGGGGCAGAACTACGCCGCGGGACCGCCAGAACGCTCTGCTCGAGCTGGCTGATTCCATCGAGGCGCACAGCACCGAACTGGTTGAGGCGCAATGCCGCAACACCGGTCAGCCGAAGGCGGTGATCGCCGCTGAGGAGATCGCGGCGGGGGCCGACCAGCTGAGGTTCTTCGCCGGCGCGGCCCGTCTACTGGAGGGTAGGTCCGCCGGAGAATATGTCGACGGATTCACCTCGTACGTGCGTCGCGAGCCGATCGGCGTGGTCGCGCAGATCACGCCGTGGAACTACCCGTTTCTCATGGCCATGTGGAAGGTCGGTCCGGCGCTCGCCGCCGGGAACACCGTGGTACTCAAGCCGAGCGACACGACGCCGGAGAGCACACTGGTGCTGGCGGGACTGACCCGAAGCCTGTTGCCGGACGGGGTTTTCAACGTGATCCTCGGCGACGCGAGGACAGGTGCGGCACTGGTGGCGCATCCGGAGCCGGGTTTGGCCTCGATCACCGGATCGGTGCGGGCCGGGATCGCGGTCGCGGAATCGGCTGCGCGCGGGCTCAAACGAGCTCATCTCGAACTGGGCGGTAAGGCTCCGGCAGTAGTGTTCGCCGATGCCGATCCCGAGTCCACCGCGGCCGGCATCGCGCAGGCGGCATTCTTCAATGCCGGCCAGGATTGCACGGCCGTCACCCGCGTACTCGTGCACGAATCCATCCACGCGGATCTGGTGGAAGCACTGGTGAAGAGTGCCCAGCGTCTGCGACCGGGGCAGCCCGACCATCCGGACAGCTTCTGCGGACCGCTCAACAATGGCCGCCACTTCGACTCCGTACTGGGCAAGCTGGCCGCACTGCCTTCCCACGCGACCGTCGTGACAGGTGGCAAGCGGTTGGGCGAGAAGGGTTTCTTCGTCGAGCCGACGATCATCACCGGGGTACATCAGAGCGATCCGATCGTGCAGGAGGAGACCTTCGGCCCCGTGCTGACGGTGCAGTCGTTCACCGACGAGGCCCAGGCCGCCGCTTACGCCAACGATGTGCCCTATGCGCTGGCGTCCAGCGTCTGGACCCGCGACCACGGCACTGTCGAGCGAATGGCGCGCGCGCTGAATTTCGGTGCGGTATGGGTGAATTGCCATATGGTGCTGACCGCGGAGATGCCACACGGCGGATTCAAGCAGTCCGGCTACGGAAAGGACCTGTCGATCTACAGCGTGGAGGAATACACCCGTATCAAGCACGTCATGAGCGCTCACCACTGACCGGTGCGGCGAGCGTGTCCCGAACTTGCAAGGCGAGCCACAACTCGTGCCGCGTGGCTGCGGGATCCAATGACCGCGCCAGCAGTTTCTCGATCTTGGAGATCCGGTTGCGGACCGTGTGACGGTGCACGCCGAGCCGCTCGGCTGTGACATCCCAGGTTCCGTTGGCGTCGAGCCAGGCTCGGAGTGTACTGACCAGCTCACCGGTCTGATCGGCGAGATCGATCGACGCAAGAGTGTTGTCGGCGAACGCCGCGAGCACATCGGGGGAAGCAATCGACAGCAGCAGGCTGCTGGTGCTGTCTTGCCGCGAGGTCGCCGGGCGCCCGAGCCGAGCGCTCACGGGAATCAGCGAACGCGCTTGCTGTACCGACAATGCCGCCATTTCGGGCGCGACAGTGTCGCCGATGCCCACGGGGTGATCGGCGGCGAAGCGACGCAGCAGCAGCGGCAGATCCGTACCGTCGATCACCATCGCCTCCACGCCATCGCCCACGGTGCGAACAAGACCGCCGGGTAATGCATACGCCAGATCTGCGGCGAGCTCTTCGATGCGCTCCGGCAAGGGCTGGATGGCCAGTCCAACGACCGAGCCGGTGCGAATGCCGAACTGGTCGAACATGTCTCGGATAGCGGACGCGCTCGCGCCGGGGGCCAGGACCCGATCGAATGTCGCCGCCCGAGCACGCCGCTCGGCGTCACCCGCCAGATACCGTTGCTCGAGTTCGAGGGTGACCAATGAGGTCAACGCCGACTTCATGAGCCGGATTTCGCGGGCATCCGATTCGACCAGCACGGCGTATCCTCGCACTCGCCTCGCGCCGACCGGCTGCACACTGAGGGTCCGTCCGTCGATATCGGTCACCGAGCTGCCGCGCAGCCCGTGGGGTGCCACTTCGTCGATGAGCTCGCGTGCGGCATCCAGCAGCCGGTTCGTCCCATGGCCCACGGTGGCGATTTCCCGGCCCAGCGGATCGGTGATCAGCGCGGGCAGTTTGGTCGAGTCGAACCACACGCCGATCAATCCATCCAGGCCGCGGCCCGATGCGGCTGCGACCGTCAATTTTCGTTGCACGGTCAGCGTGCGTTCGAGTCGCTGCCGTTCTTCGGCGGCATGCGCCGCGAAAACCGCCTTGGTGACGGCGATGAACGGAGTCTCGTCCGGCACCAGCAGCAGCGGAATCCCTTCGGCCTCAGCGGCTTCGATCAGGGCGGACGGCGCTTGCCGATAGGGCAGGCCGTGCCCCAGCCCCAGTGCCAGCGCGCTCGCGCCGCCGCCGACGACGTCACGCACGAAGTCGCGACATTGTGTCTCGTCCGCGGACAGCTGGAGTCCTGCGGTCATCAGCAGTTCGCCGCCCTGGAGCCAATTGCCGGGGCGCAACAACTCGGTGACATGAGCGGCATCGATCGCGCGGTGGATGGCTTCTTGTCCAGCGATCAGCTCGAGTCGCAATTGTGGCTGTTCGAGCAGGTCCGCGACGGTCAAAGGCATGGACGCAGTGTCCAACAAATTCGCGGATATTTCTACACCGCGTCGATGTGTGGTGGGCTCGGTGCGCATCTAGCCTCTTGCCATGTCTTCCCAGCAATCCCTCGGCTCGATCGATGCGAGCCGAGTTCCCCGGTACTGCGGCCCGGCCACCTTCGCCCGGCTGCCGGGTATCGACGAGGTCGGCAGGGCCGACGTCGCGATCGTCGGAGTTCCCTTCGACACCGGGGTCAGCTACCGCCCCGGAGCGCGCTTCGGCCCGGGACATGTCCGCGCGGCCAGCAAGCTGCTGCGGCCGTACAACCCCGCGCTGGATATCCATCCGTTCGCGGTCCACCAGGTTGCCGATGCAGGGGACATCGCGGTCAATCCGTTCGACATCGACGAGGCTGTGGCGACCATCGAGAGCGAGGCTCGGGGCTGGCTGGCGAAGGGGACCCGCCTGCTGACCATCGGCGGTGATCACACCATCGCGCTACCGCTGCTGCGTGCGGTCGCCGCCCAGCACGGCCCCGTCGCCGTCGTACACTTCGACGCGCACCTCGACACCTGGGACACCTACTTCGGTGCGCGCTTCACCCACGGCACCCCATTCCGGCGCGCCGCGGAGGAGGGTTTGCTGGATCCGCGGCGTTGCCTGCACGTCGGCGTACGCGGCCCGCTGTACAGCTCCGATGATCTGCGATCCGACGAGTGCCTGGGCTTCCAGGTGGTGCACGCCGACGACTATCAGTACGAGGGCGTAGTGCAGGTCGTGGAGCGCATGCGCCGACGACTCGGCACGGGTCCCGTGTACGTGTCGGTAGACATCGACGTGCTCGACCCCGCCTTCGCCCCCGGCACGGGCACTCCGGAATCGGGCGGTCTGTCCAGCCGTGAGCTGCTGGCCACCCTGCGCGGGCTGGTCGGGCTCGACATCGTGGGCGCGGACATCGTGGAGGTCAGCCCGGCCTACGACCATGCCGAGATCACCGGAATCGCCGCCGCGCACACGGCCTATGAACTGCTGTCGGTGCTGGCATGCAACCGAGCAGCCGCCGCCGGGCATGCCTCGCCGCGCGCGGAGCAGGTACGCCCGTGAACGTCGCTGAATCTGGTGCGCCGCAAGAGTCTTCCACCGAGCTCGGATCCGGCGTGATCGGCTCCGCCCATCTTGTGTTCTTCGTTTTGTCCGCCGCCGCACCGCTGACGGTCATGGCCGGTTTCGCCGCGCTCGGATTCATGGTCGCCGGCCAGGTCGCGCCCGCTGGATACCTGATCGCGGGAATCGTCTACGCGGTGTTCGCGGTCGGCTTCACGGCCATGAGTAAGCACGTGCGCAACAGCGGCGCGTTCTATGCCTACATCAGCCGGGGTATCGGACCCACGGTGGGGGCCGGCGCGGCCATGGTCGCCTATCTCTCCTACGCCCTCGGTCAAATCGGATTCCTCGCTGCCACAGGCGTTTTCGGATCAGCAGCGATTTCGATGATCACCGGAGTCTCCGTGCCGTGGCAGGTGACGGCGGTCGCACTCGGGCTGATCGTCGCGCTGCTGTCGTATCTCAAGGTCGACATCGGTGCGAAGGTGCTCGCGGTCTTGTTGGTGACCGAGGTGGGGATTCTGTTCGTACTGGCCGTCGCCGTGTTGATTCGCGGTGGCCATGAAGGGCTTTCGGCGGGCAGCTTCAACCCCGCACACCTGATGACCGGATCGATCGGCGCGCTGTTCGCGATCACCTTCGTGGTGTACATCGGATTCGAGCAGACCGCCATCTACAGCGAGGAGGCCCGAGACCCACACCGCACCGTCCCGCGTGCCACCTATATCGCGATCGGCGTGCTGGCGGTGGTCTACACCTTCATCTCCTGGGTCATCCTCATGGCCGCGGGCCCGAACCGGCTGGCCGCGCTGTTGGCCGGCGACCCGTCCCAGCTGGTTTTCAACCTGAATACCGAATATGTCGGCGCGACAATGACGTCGGTCATGCAGGTGCTGATCATCACCAGCTTCTTCGCGGGCGCGCTCGCGCTGCAGAACGCCGGAGCGCGGTACCTGTTCGCGCTCGGCCGGGACGGTGTGCTGCCGCAGTGGTTCAGCCGTGCCGGGGCACGGACCAAGACCCCGAGTTCGGCTGGGCTCGCACATACCCTCGTGGTGACCGGTACCCTGATCGGCTTCGGCCTGACGTCCCTGGACCCGTACAGCCAGATCGTGCTGTGGACCAACACTCCGACGCTGGTCGGCGTCATGGTGCTCGAAATCGCCGTCTGCGCAGCGGTTATTCGCTATCTGCGGCCTGCCCCGGGTGGAGAAACCCTGTGGCAGAGGCTGATCGCACCCGGGTTGGCCGCGGTGTTCCTCGCCGTCGTACTCGTGCTGCTCATGCAGAACATGCCGATGCTGACCGGGCTCGGACCGATGGGCAACGCGATCATGCTCTCCCCCTTGGCGGTGGGATTCCTCCTCGGAGCCGGGCGAGCGTTGTGGCTGCGCACCGCGGCGCCCGATCGATACCGGCAGCTGTCCGGCGGCACCGAAGCCCTACTCACAGCAGAGGTGGTTCGATGACTGAACAACAGCGGTTTCCGCGACACGCGTGGACCGTACCGGGCTGGCAGTGCGAAATCCCCGGTGGCGATCCATCGTCACCCGAGATCTGGTGCTACACAGACCAATTCTCCTATACCGCCGGGGACACGGTCGCGGTGCACGTGCACACCACCGCCGACCGCTACCGTCTCGAAGTGGTGCGCGACGGTGCACACCCGAAGACCGTGTACCGGCTCGAAGATCTGCCCGGCAAGTCCCATCCAACACCGCCCGACAGCTATACCGTCGGCTGCGGCTGGCCAGTCGCCGCGCGCATTCCCGTCGACCCGCAATGGCGCTCGGGTCTGTACCTGGTGATCGCCCGGATCGAGGTCGAAGGCCGGATCTACGAGCGCGAACACTTCTTCGTCCTGCGGGCGGCCGTCACCGGACGCACCCGGTACGCACTGATGCTCACCACCGCGACGATGACCGCCTACAACGACTGGGGTGGCGCCAACCACTACCGCGGTCTCGGTGACGACCCGGAGATCGACGTCCCCGCGCCGGTGGTGTCCACCCAACGCCCCATCGCCCGGGGGATGCTGCGCAAACCCGTCGGCGCACCGCGCAGCCGACACGAATACACTCCGCCACCGTTCTGGCAGCCGCACCACGAAGCCTATGAGTGGGCGTTCGCCAACGGCTACTCCCGCCATCACGCCGACGCGTTCTGGGCGACCTACGAACGGCCGTTCGTGGTGTGGGCCGAGAACCACGGCTACGACTTCGACTACCTGACCCAGCACGATCTGCACTTCCGCCCGGAATCACTGCGTGACTACCAATGTCTGGTGATCGTCGGTCACGACGAGTATTGGACGGCCGAAATGCGGGACGCCGTAGACGATTTCGTCGACAACGGGGGCAATGTCGCTCGTTTTGCCGGAAACTTCCTCTGGCAGGTCCGCCTCGACGACACCGGTGCCACCCAGACCTGCTACAAGCTCCCCGCTTTCGACCCGCTCTACGAAACCGATCCGAGCCGGGTCACCACCGTGTGGGACGCTCCGATCGTCGGCCGCCCCGGCGCACAGACCATGGGTTTGACCGGTTTCGGCGGTGTGTACAGCCGGTACGGCAACGCGGTGCCGCGCTCCAGCGGCGGATTCACCGTATATCGGCCCGAGCATTGGCTTTTCGAGGGAACCGACCTGTACTACGGCGACGTGATCGGCGGCGCCCCGGTCTGCACGGCGGCGTTCGAGCTCGATGGCGTCGACTACACCTTCCGGAAGGGGCTGCCCTACCCGACCTTCGAAGATGGCGCCCCGGAGACCCTCGAGATCCTGGCGCTGGCCCCGGCGGTGGTAGGCGCCGAGGACCGGTGGAACGCGGAGGTCCCGCTCGGCGCACCGGAGTTCGAGGCGGAAATGATGCTCCCGTTCATCTATGGCGACGACGTACCCGAATACCAGCGCGATCGACGTTACGGCGCGGGCATGGTCGGCGTCTTCACCCGCGGCGCGGGCACTGTCGTCAACGCCGGGTCGTGCGAATGGGTCAACGGCCTCATCGAACGCGACTTCTTCACCGAACAGATCACACACAACGCACTGCGCCGGCTCGGCGCGGCCTCGCAAGCGGAGAAGGGTAACTCATGACCATCGGTGTCAAGGATGTGCGCGCGATCGGTTTGGGCATCGGCACCCGGGTGGTGCCCGAGTGGCCCGAAGGCTGGACCGCCTCCCCGGACTGGGAGGAGGTCGAATGGCGCGGCTGCTCCGACGCCACCGGCCGCATGATCGGCAGTGCCTGGGAGGGCCAGGCGGGCATCTTGCACGTGGTCGACTATCCGGTCGACGAAATCTGCGTACTGCTCACCGGCAGTGTCGCGGTGACCGACGACTCCGGCGAGCGGCGAGTGTTCCGGGCCGGTGAGGCATTCCTGTTCCCGCGCGGATTCACCGGGAAATGGGAGACTCTCGAACCCTCCTCGAAGATCTTCGTCGTCCTGGAACCCGCCCCCGAATCCGCGTAAACCCGCGGTCCTAGAACGAGATCGGGACAGACCGTCATGCGACCGGTTTGCCTCCGATTTCCGTGCCGCACAGTTCATTTCGTCTGGTGGCACAGCAACGAAGCAACAACCGAGGAGATCCAGTGAATCGCCGCACCCGCATCATCGTCGCCTCCGCGATGGCCACGACCTTGATGACTCTCACGGCAGAGGCGGCCACAGCCGCACCCGCACCGACCACTCTGACGGCCGGAGAAATCGAACCGACCATCCTGAGCGCCGATGCCCGGGACAGCGCGACACCGTCGACGCCGCCGGCGACCCAGGATCAGAGGACCACAGATCAGGCTGATGTCGCTGCGGTGCAGCCTCTTTCACCGTCCGCCTCGGTTGCGACCCCGGTTGCCGCGATCGACGGCTCGGATCCGCAAGCCGATATCGAGAATGCGCTGAGTCAGGCGGGCAACGAGTTCATGCTGGCCGCGACCTTGGGCACCATGGCCGGTGGCGTTGTAGGACTCGTGGGCGGATGCGTCATCGGCGCGATCGTCGGTGCGATCGGTGGCTGCCTCCCCGGCCTGGGGATCGGGGCGGCCGTGGGCCCCATTGTCGGTGGCGTGGTGACCGGCGTCCCGGCCGGAATCGCGGCATTGGCGCAGGCGTACAACACGTTGCACGCCGTCGGTGATATCAGCGCCCCGCTCGCAGCTCAGGTCGGCTGACATCCGAGGAACGAGCGAGCGCTCCACCCGGGGCCCTACCTGACGTGAGTATCACGCAAGCGGCACGACCGGCTCGTCGATACGGGTCGGTTGTTGCCGGTGACCGATACCCCGTCAACGGTCCGTAGCCGACGTCGGCGACCGGCTTGCAGGGCCATTCGGCATACAGGTAGTCGATGCAGTTGGTGAGGGAGGACGGGGGTGCGGTGTTCTATTCGCCGGTCGAAGATGAAGGCGTCGCAGGAGCCGACGTGCTCGGCGAAGCGGCGGGTGTGCGGGTGCTGTCCGGGGGTGCGGGCCGCCGGGACTGGTTCGTCCAGCAGGCGCAGCCGGTGATCCTGCAGATCGATCAGCTCGAATTCGGCTGTCTCGCCTGCATGTTCGGTGGCGATGGCCTGTACCCAGCGGGCCACCTTCTCGCCGTTGTGGCCGGGCCGGGTGCTGCCGATGATGATGCCGATGCTGGTCATGTCGATTACTCCTCGGGGTGGTGACGACTCGACGACACAAGTGGCCGCCGACCCCTCGCGCCGTGACATCCCGGCGTAGTGATGTGCGTCACTCATCCGGTGTCCGGAACCGTCCCGGCCACCGGGCGGTTTCCCCGCAAGTGCGGTTCAGCCCACCGAGCCCTCGAATCGGCACGTGCCCTGGGATTTCGACCATCGTGCGGATGGCGATCGTTCTGAACGAGCTGCGCTTCAGTTCAGCGTCGCAACTCGAAGGCGCTGGCGCCCTTGCCTTCAGCGCACAGGCCGGTCACCTCGTGCATCCGTAGCATCTGGGCAGGCCAGGCAACATTCTTGTGCCGGAAGGCATTCGGGCACTCGGAGCCGGAAGCGGTTCCTGACAACAGTCCTGACGATTGTCCCAGTGGTGTGTATGTTCGGAAGGGCATGTTTCACAATGGGGAGTGCCAGGGCTTCATGAGTAGTCAACGACCGCTATCGTCCTTCGAGTTCAAGCATTTCGACCCCGACGCCCGCTGGGGCGACGTGCCGAAAGCCGGTGTGCCGCTGTTCGTCGCGACCACGGTGCGCGGTGAGATCGATCCCGACGTCATGCGCCGGGTGCTGGCGGAATTGGCCGCCGACCACGCGCTGCTGCGCGCGGTCATGGTCCACGAGCCCGGCGGTGAGCCGGTCTTCCGGGTTCGCGAGGAGTACCAGCCCCCGCTCGAGGTCACCGCGTGGGGACCCGACGGCTATCAGCGGCTGGTCAACATCGAACAGGACTGGAGCACCGGCCTTTTCAAGGCGCACGTGCTGCGTAAGGGCGGTCTCGACCAGATCGTGCTGATCATGCACCACGGCATGTGCGATGGGCGGTCGGCGCTGGCGCTGCGCGACGACATGTGGCAGCGCTACGGCGCCCAGCTGGCGGGTTCGCCACTGCCGCCGTCGAATTCGGACAACGAGCTGGTCGACGGTATCGATACCTTGCTGGCGGGCAGTGTCACCGAGGCCGAGGTCGACGAGCTGGTCGCGATGCTACGCGGTATCGCGGCAGCCGGTGACGCGGTGCCCGCGCCACTCGAGCTGCCCCGTGACGGCGACGGCGTAGGCGACCCGGTGGGCCGGTTCGCCACCCAGCGCATCGTGGTGGACCCTGAGCAGAGCGCAGCCTTCTTCGGTGCCGCACGCGCGCAGGGTGTTTCGGTCAACAGCCTGGTCACCGGCGTGGCCATGGTCGCGGTGCGCAGCCAGCTCGAGGCGGATTCCGGGCCGGTGCCGATGGTGTTCGGGCACGCGGTGGATCTACGCACCTCGCTCGCCGAGCCGATCCCGCAGTCGACGCTGCTCAATTGCGCGGGCGGGGTGGCCACCCCGGTCTTCGCCGCCGCCGACACCGACCCGATCGAGCTGGCCAAGGCGACCGAGGTGGCCATGCGCGCCGCCCTCGACGCCCGGTTCCCGGCCCTGTTCATGCGGGCCTCGCAGCGCGCATTCGACCCGGAGACCGCCGCGATATTCGGTGCGCAGCCCACGCTGGGCATGGCGAATCTCGGTGTGGAACAGACGCCTTCGATCCCCGGCGGGCTCGAGTTCGTCGCCGATGAGGCGTTCGGCATGGCCAAGGGCATGCCGCCGAAGCTGACCGTGTGGACCGTCGCCGAGCGGCTCGTCATTCACGTCAACTACGACACCACCCGCAACAGTCACGCCCTGATGGGCCGCGTGACCGAGGCGATCCGGGAGCAGGTTCGTCGCATCTGCGACGCCGACGCGGATCGTGGCTGACTCGCGGCCGGACACGCCATGAGAGTTGCTGTCAGTCAAGAGAAGTGCATCGCAGCCGGTCATTGTGTGCTGCGTGCCGACCAAGTCTTCGACCAGCGCGACGACGACGGTGTCGTCGTGCTGCTCGACGAGAGTCCGGCGCCGGAGCAGGCCCCGGCCGTGCGAACGGCCGCCGAATTCTGCCCAGCGCAAGCCATCCAGATCGAGGATTGACCCGAACATGCCTGAGTCCAGCACCGAGGCCCCCGCCGAGCCGACCTTCTATCCCGGTCGCCGCGCCGCGAGCTGCCCCTTCGCGCCCGCCGCGGAAATCCGCGAACTCGCCGACGCCGGCCCGATCTCCAAGGTCCGGACCTGGGAGGGCAAGCAGCCGTGGCTGATCACGGGCTACACCGAGGCGCGCGAGCTGTTCGCCGACGCCCGCGTCAGCGCCGACAACCACCACCCCTCCTACCCGCACATCCACGAGGGGATGAAGACGGTCGCGGAGATGAGCCCGCGCACCATGTTCAACACCGATGGCCAGGAGCACGCCCGCTACCGGCGCATGCTGGCCAAGCCGTTCACCCCCAAGCGGCTCGAGGCCATGCGGCCCAATATCCAGAAGCACGTCGACGAGACCATCGACGCCATGCTGGCGCAGGGCAACTCGGCGGACCTGATGAAGGCGCTGGCGCTGCCGGTGCCGTCGCTGATGATCTGCGAACTGCTGGGCGTCCCCTACGGGGACCACGCGTTCTTCCAGGAGGCCACCGAACTCGGCTTCGGCGGCAATGCCACCGCCGAGGAGCAGCAGCAGTCGACGCTGGAGATGCTCGGCTACCTCAACAAGCTGGTCGAGGCCAAGACCGAGAACCCGGCCGAGGATCTGCTCTCCGATGTCGCCGAACTGGTGCGCGACGGTGAGCTGCAGGTGTGGGAGGCCGCGCTGCAGACGGTCGGCATTCTGGTCGCCGGGCACGAGACCACCGCGAACATGATCGCGCTGGCCGTCATCGCACTGCTCGACCGGCCCGAGCAGCTGGCGATCATTCGCGACACCGACGACCCGCAGGTGCTCGGCAATGCGGTCGACGAGCTGATCCGCTACATGACCATTGTCGACACCGGGCTGCGGCGGGTCGCCATCGAAGATATCGAGGTCGGCGGCGAGGTGATCCGCGCGGGCGACCCGATCGTGTTCGATCTGGCCACCGCGAACTGGAACCCGGAGGTCTTCGCCGAGCCGGGCAGCCTGGACCTGGCGCGCTCGAATGCCGCGCAGCACTTGGCCTTCGGGTCGGGCCGGCACCAGTGCATCGGTCTGCAGCTGGCGCGCATCGAGCTCGGCATGGTGCTGCAGACGCTGTTCCGGCGGGTGCCGGGGCTGCGCCTGACCGTGCCGACCGAGGAGATCGATTTCAAGTACGACGCCATGGTGTATGGGGTGCGGTCGCTGCCCGTCGCATGGTGATGCGGTGATCGGTGCCCTGCCATCAGGGCAGGGCATGCAGCCAGAGTCTGCTGCGGTCGGCCTCGGTGGTGGCCAGCAGCAGGCCGGCGGGCAGCGCGGCCATGCGAGCCCCGGGCGCGCTCACCGGCAGGGAAATCTGTTGCCATTCAGTGCAATTCGGCGTCATCGACGCCAGCTGCACCATGTGGTCGAGCGCCACGAGACTCAGGACGCGCGACGCGGTCGGCAGCACCTGCAGCACGTCGACCGTTGACGCGCCCGGACCGGGCACGGCGTCGGCCTCGGCCGACGGCCAGCACAGCAGGTGCGGTGTGGCGCCGATGGATTGGCCGAGCACCGTGCAGCCGGCACTGCCGCAGCCGACGCGCGCGGCGACGGCATTCGCCCCGGGCAGCTGGTGACGCTGCCATCCGAGGCCGTCGGGCGAGGTCCACACCAGTGGCCGAAGGATGTTGTCGTGCAAGGTTTCCCCGACGATGACGAAGCCCTGCTCGCCGATGCCGACCCCGGCCGCGCCGGTCTGCTCGCCGGGTGCGGACGACAACGCCAAATCATCCGCGTGGCGTTGCCAGTCGGCGCCGTCCGAGGAGGTCCAGAACGCGGCGCCGTAGCGGCCGTTGTCGCCGTCCCAGCCGCCCACCAGCAGATCGGTGCCGTTGCGCGCGGCCGCCGCGGTCACCGCGATGGCGTGCGGGCCGCCGAACATCTCCATGGCCTGGGTGTGTTCGGTGAGGCCCCGGCCGTCGCCGCTCCAGATGGTCATGCGCGGATTGCTGTGCGCGCCACCGAAAGCCTGACCCAGCACCACGGTGTGCGTGCCGGTGCCCGCCGAAATCAGTTCCGCCAGTGCGCCGTACGGACTGTCGGGCCGGACGGGGACAGATGTCCAGCGTGTGCCGTCGGGGGAGGACCAGGCGGCCGGGGCACGTCCGTCGCCGGCCGGGATCGAGCCCAGGGCGAGCACGCCGCCCGCGATCGGCGCGAACTCCAGCACCCGCGCCCCGTGCTGCGGCAGCGATACCTCGCGCCAGGGCGAATCCGATGGCCGCGCAGCACACCCGGCCGCCAGCATGAGCACGGCGACCAGGACGATTGACCACCTCATTGGGACAGCGTGCCAGACCGACCCGGCGATTTGTCGGTTGTGCGCCTTTCCCACGGGACCCGAACCGCCGCGCCGAGACAAATCCGGGCTGTGCAGCGGACCGCGTGTGACGATCTCTCCTCGTGGCTGCTGTCCGGTTCACACGGATATGGATGCTGGTGGCGCTGGTGACGGCGCTGCTCCCACTGCATGCGCACGCTGATCCCATCTCGGATCTGCTGAATCCGGCGCACGATCCAGCCAGCGTGCTGCCGTCGCCGCCGACCGACCCCTTCTTTACGCCCGGGCCCGGTTTCGAGGCCCGCCCACCGGGCTTCGTGCTCTCGGCCCGTACCACCGACAGCCTGTTTCCCGCCGCCCGCGCCTACCAGCTGCTGGTGCGGTCCACCGACTCCCACAATCAGCCGGTCGCCATCGTGACCACCCTGCTGCTGCCGAACGAGGCGTGGAAGGGGTCGGGCCCGAGACCGCTGGTGTCGTACAACCTTCCGATCTCCTCGCTGGGGCAGTCCTGTGCGCCCTCCACGGAACTCAAGCGGGCTGTGTCGGCCGATGTCGTGGCGATCCGGTTGATTCTGGCCAAGGGCTATGCGGTGGTCGTTCCCGACCATCAGGGCCCGCGGCAGGCATACGCGGCGGGGCTCATGGGCGGGCACGCCGTGCTCGATTCCATCCGGGGCGTCACCCGCGCGAACATGCCGGAACTCGGCCCGGCGACGCCGGTGGTGATGACGAGTTATTCCGGCGGTTCGATCGCCACCAGCTGGGCGGCGCAGCTCGCGCCGACCTACGCGCCGGAGATCCGGTTGGCGGGCGTGATACTCGGGGGGACCCCGGCGGACTATCAGACGCTGCTGCCCGCCATGAACGGCAACTGGGCTACCGGGGTCCTGCTGGCGGCGGTGCTCGGGCTGGCGCGCGAGTACCCGGAACTGATGGGCCTGTTCAACGACAATGGGTGGCGGTTGGCGCGGATGTTCCGCGATATCTGCATTTCGCAGGAGACGGCGCTCGGGCTGATCGCGCCGCTGCGGGCGGACCAGCTCTCGGTCGTGCCGGATCCATTGAAACTGCCTGCGGTGCAGCGGATTCTGGAAGAGAACCGCCCCGGCCGCAGCGCGCCGGCCGCGCCGGTGTTCCTCTTCCACGGCGTCAATGAGATCTTCGTTCCCTTCGCGGGCGCGCAGCACCTGTTCGACGAATGGTGCGCGCGAGGCGCCCGGGTGCGGTTGCAGCCGTTCCCGGGGGAGCACTTCATCGTCGGCGCGCTGTCCATTCCACTGACCACCGGGTGGATCGAGGATCTGCTGGCCGGTCGGCTGGTGCCGCCGGGGTGCACCGGTCCGGGTCACTGACCATCCGCGGAAATTCCAATCGAGCAAAATGTCTTTCGGTGTCGCTGCCATAAGTCATCGGCATTTCGCTTAATATTCCTGGCCGTATTGGCAAAAGGACCTCCATGAATCGTGGCCGATTCTGGAAGCGGCGCTGACGGAATAGGCCGGCACCGCGCTGGGAGGTTGCTCAGCGCCGGGTCGGCCGGTGCCGAGTCCGGTCCGCCCCGCGGCGGTGGTGGGCCAGTTGCAGTTCGAGCAGTAGGCGATCGGCCGGATCGTCGAGGTCGATGCCGGTGATGTCCTGGGCGCGGCGCAGGCGGTAGCGCAGCGTGTTCGGGTGGATGCGCAACGCCGTGGCCGCGGCCCGTACATCGCCGTGATGGCGCAGGTAGTGGTCGACGCTGGCCTCGAGTTGCGCGGCGTGGCCGCGGTCGTAGTCGAACAGGGCGGTCAGGCGCGGGTCCTCGAGTTCGGGGCGGGCGGCGATGAGATCGAGGATCTCGCCCAGTAGTACCGCCGTACGGGATTCGGCGAGGGTGGTCACCCGATCCTTCGGGAAGTCCGCCGCGGTGCTGTCCAGGACACGGTCCACCTCGAGGCGGGCGCGGGCGACGTCGGTCAGCTCGGCGACGGGAACGGCGATGGCGGCGCGCAGGATCGGGCCGCCGGTGGTCTCCAGCTGGTCGACCAGCTGCCGGGTCCAGGCGGTGACCGCGCGGGCCGAGTGGTAGCGGGGGAGCAGGATATAGGCGCGGTCACCGATGAGGGTCGCCAGCGAGTCGCGGCGGAAGGCGCTCGCGCGCAGGCGAAGTGTGCTGCCCAGCGCCGACAGTTCCGCGGCGGCGGGGGTCGCGCCGGAGGATGCGAACCCGATGAGCGCCGCCGGGCCGGTCACCGGGATGCCCAGCGCACTCGCCACCGACGGCACATCGACACCGCCGCCGCGCGCGCCGAACAGGCGCTGGATCAGCAGGGCCTCGGTGGACGGCGCGTCCAGGCTGCGCGAGATGATGCGCGCGGCAATGGCCGACGCGCCCCGCAGCACTTCGGCCGCGTCGGACTTGAACGGCCGCTCGCCCTCCTGCAGCCAGATCGATCCGAGCACGGTGGCGGCGCTGCCCTCGCCCGGCCGCCGAATCCCCACGGCCAGACGGTGTTTGATGTCGAGCTCGGCGTGCGCGGGCAGGTCGACCACCTCGTCGGTGTGCCGCAGGCGGTCGAAGACACCCCACTGCTGCAGGATCCGCAGATACTCGCGCGGCCCCTCCCGGCCCAGGATGGATTGGATCCGCAGCCGGTCCGCGGCATCATTGGAGGCCGAGTAGGCGAGCACGTGCGAGTGCGCGTCCTCGATGGTGACCATGCCGCCCGCGTTCTGCGCGATGATCTGCGCCAGCCCGAACAAGTCGGTATCGGCGGCCAGCAGATCCTGGTCCGCGCTGTCGCGGGCTGGGCCGGTGCGATCCAGCATCCGCCGGATCAGCGGGTACACGTGATCCCAACGGGCCTGTGGATGCACCCCGACCACCGCCACCCCCGCCCGCAGCGCGGCCCGCCGCAACCCGCCCGCCGCGGCCGCGAACTTCGACAGCACCGCGCGGGGTCGTTGCGCCGGTGCCCGCTGGGCGACCTCCTCGAGCCACCGCACGGCCTCGGCCTCAGCGATACCCACGTGCAGGTACATGTCCGACATGGGTGCGTGCGCAACGGTTTCCGAGCTCAGGTCCGAACTGTCGACCAGCGCCACCGACCGGATGGCCACCTCGTCCCCGAGCGGTGCGTCGACCAGTTCGACGAGCGTCGTGCCCAGTGCCCCCAGCAGTTCCCGCAGCGCTACTCCGGTTCGGTCGAGCTCGGCGGCCCGCAGACCGGTGGAGGTGTGGCGTTCGTCTGCGATCATGCTGTCTCCGGTGTTCAAAGCCTGGGTACTGCCGCGCCGGCACGCTCGGCCCTGTGGGTCGTGGCCGGAACAGCGCCATCGATCCGGGCACGAGTGCGTCGGCGGTGTTCAGCCGAACGTACAACAGGATCGATGGTTCTTTGGCTGATCGGCTCAATATCCGTGGCGCGATTCGGGGTTGACTCGGCGTACTCGCCCGGTGACACGGGCCACAATCCGCCAGGAGGTTGTCATGGACGCCGTCACAGTCACTCCACCGCCGGTGAACGAACCGGTGGGGACCTTCGCGCCCGGCAGCCCGGAGCGCGCGCGACTGCAGGCCGAGCTCACCGAACTCGCCGCGACGCCGCTCGAGATTCCGCACGTGATCGGTGGGCGGGAGCGGCGGGGTGCGGGGGAGGTAGTGGATGTCGTGCAGCCGCACCGGCATTCGGCGGTGCTCGGGACCATCACGGTGGCCGAGGCGCGGGATGCGGCCGACGCCATCGAGGCGGCGACCGCCGCGGCGCCGGGGTGGCGGGGGCTGTCGTTCGACGAGCGGGCGGCGGTATTCCTGCGGGCCGCCGATCTGCTGGCCGGACCGTGGCGGGAGACGGTGGCGGCGGCAACCATGCTGGGGCAGTCGAAGACCGCGTATCAGGCCGAGATCGACGCACCGTGTGAGCTGGTGGATTTCTGGCGGTTCAATGTGCACTTCGCGCGCGGGATCCTGGCCGGGCAGCCGATCTCGACGCCGGGGGTGTGGAATCGGGTGGAGTACCGGCCGCTGGAAGGGTTCGTGTACGCGGTCACGCCGTTCAATTTCACCGCCATCGCGGCCAATCTGCCGACCGCGCCGGCGCTGATGGGCAATACAGTGGTGTGGAAACCCTCACCCACACAGGCATTTTCGGCGTATTGGACGATGCGGCTGCTGGAGGCGGCGGGGCTGCCGCCGGGCGTGATCAATCTGGTGCACGGCCACGGTCCCGAGGTGTCGGCCGTGGCGCTGGCCGATCGGCGGCTGGCGGGCATTCACTTCACCGGGTCGACGGGGACGTTCCAGCGGCTGTGGCGCACGGTCGGCGAGAACATTGCCGGCTACGACACCTATCCGCGGCTGGTCGGCGAGACCGGCGGCAAGGATTTCGTGGTCGCGCACAGCTCGGCGGATCCGGACGTGTTGAGCACGGCGCTGATTCGCGGGGCGTTCGACTACCAGGGGCAGAAGTGTTCGGCGGCGTCGCGGGCGTTCATTCCGAAATCGGTGTGGTCGCGCATGTCGGGGGAATTCCTGGGCAAGGTGTCGGAGCTGACCTACGGCGACGTCACCGATTTCACGAATTTCGGTGGGGCGCTGATCGATCGGCGCGCCTTCGACCGCAATGTCGACGCCCTCGAGCGGGCCAAGGCGACACCCGGTCTGACCGTGCTCACCGGCGGGCGCGCCGACGACAGTGTGGGTTACTTCGTCGAACCGACCGTCCTGCTGGGTGAGGATCCGGGTGACGAGGCGTTCCGGACCGAGTACTTCGGGCCGATTCTGGCCGCGCACGTCTACGACGACGCGACGCCGGACGGGTTCGACGCGGTGCTGGATCTGGTCGATCGCGGGTCGTCGTACGGACTCACCGGCGCGGTGATCGCCGACGACCGGATGGCGGTCGCGACGGCGTCCGAGCGACTTCGGTACGCGGCGGGCAATTTCTACATCAATGACAAGCCGACCGGCGCGGTGGTCGGACAGCAGCCGTTCGGCGGGTCGCGGGGCTCCGGCACCAACGACAAGGCCGGGTCGGCGCAGAACCTGCTGCGCTGGACCTCGGCGCGCACCATCAAGGAGACCTTCGTGCCGCCGACCGATCACCGGTATCCGCACCAGGCCGTGGCGACGGAAGCGGGAGAACGCTGATGTTCACGACCGTGCTGCGTCCGGCGCTGCTGGCGGCCTCGCGGTCGCCGCGGGTGGAACGGACGGTGACCGGGCTGACCGCGACCCGGAAGATGGTGCGGCGCTTCGTCGCCGGGGAATCCGAGGCGGATGCCGCGGCGGCCACGGGGACGCTGCTCGACTCCGGGCGGTACGTCAGCCTCGACTATCTGGGCGAGGACACCACCGATCTCGCGCAGGCGCGCGCCACCGTCGCCCACTACCTCGCCCTGCTCGAAACCCTGGGCGATCTGCCCGGGTCCACGGGAGAGGTACGGCCGCTGGAGGTTTCGCTCAAGCTCTCCGCGCTGGGCCAGGCGCTGCCCCGGGACGGCCACGCCATCGCCCTCGAACACGCCCACAAGATCTGCACCGCCGCCGCGACGGCGGGGGTCTGGGTCACCGTGGACGCGGAGGACCACACCACCACCGATTCCACCCTGTCCGTGGTGCACGCGTTGCGGGCGGACTTCCCCTGGGTGGGCACGGTGCTGCAGGCCTACCTGCTGCGCACCGAGGGCGACTGCCGTGACCTGTCCGGTCCCGGATCGCGAATCCGCCTGTGCAAGGGCGCCTATCGCGAACCGGCCGGGGTCGCCTACCAGGGCCGCGACGAGGTGGACGCGTCCTATCTGCGCTGCCTCGACATCCTCATGCGCGGCCTGGGCTATCCCATGGTGGCCACCCACGACCCGGTCATGCTCGACGCCGCCGCCCACTACGTGCGGGCGGCGCGGCGGTCGCCGGACCGCTTCGAATTCCAGATGCTCTACGGCATCCGCGACGACGAACAGCAGCGGCTGGTCGCCACGGGCGCGCACCTGCGCACCTATGTGCCCTACGGCGACCAGTGGTACGGCTACTTCATGCGCCGGCTGGCCGAGCGCCCGGCCAATCTCGCGTTCTTCCTGCGCTCGTTCGGACCGGGCGCGCGCCGCTGATCGGTAACACGATCGCACCGCCTCGGCGGACGCGCCAGGGCGGTGCGCGTCGGCCGGTTGAACAAGAACTCTGAACTTTATTTAACCAACCGCCCGATCACAGCATCGGCCATGGTCCGATTAGCTGAGCTAGCTCGAGTGTGACCTGCGTTACCGCAGAGTGGCGGTACGCAGCGGAACGAAAGGATCCCGCATGTCTTTTGCGGAGTTGCGCGGCCAGATTCTGCGCCGCAAGCCGATCTCGGAGGTAGACGACGACACGCCCGCGGACGAGCGGCTGTCGAAACACCTCGGTCTGTGGCAGCTGACGGCCATCGGGGTGGGCGGCATCATCGGCGCGGGCATCTTCGCCCTGGCCGGGTCGGTCGCACACAATACGACCGGGCCCTCGGTCCTCATCTCGTTCCTGATCGCGGGTGTGGCCAGTGCGTGTGCGGCACTCTGCTACGCCGAATTCGCGGGCATGGTGCCCAAGGCGGGGTCGGCCTACACCTACGGGTACGTGTCGCTGGGTGAGCTGGCGGGCTGGTTCATCGGGTGGGATCTGCTGCTCGAGTACGTGGCGGTGGCGGCGGTGGTCGCCATCGGCGTGTCCGGGTACTTCAACTTCCTGCTGGATCAGATCGGAATCTCCTTGCCGCACTGGATGCTCGGGGCCTCCGGCACCGGGGACGGGCATGTGGTGGATGTTTTCGCGATCCTGTTCTGTCTGGGCAGCGCGTGGGTGCTGTCGCGCGGCATCAAGAGCGTGGGACGGTTCGAGACGGTCGCGGTGGGGATCAAGGTGGCGATCGTGCTGCTGATCATCGTGCTCGGCCTGTTCAAGATCGACAGCGCGAACTACCACCCGTACTTCCCGTTCGGCACCGGCGCGGTGTGGACGGGCGCGGCGACGGTGTTCTTCGCCGTCTTCGGCTATGACGCCATGAGCACCGCGGCCGAGGAGTCCACCGAGGCGAAAAAGCATCTGCCCAAGGCGATCATCTACTCGCTGGCCATCGCCATGGTGCTGTACGTGCTGGCCACGCTGGTGCTCACCGGCATGCAGAAGTACACCGAGATCAGCCCGACCTCCGGGTTCTCCACCGCGTTCAAATCCGTGGGGATGCCGGGCATCGCGAACATCATCGCGATCGGCGCCATCGTCGGCATCATCACCGTGGTGCTCACCTTCATGCTGGGCGTGACCCGCGTCTGGTACGCCATGAGCCGCGACGGGCTGCTGCCGGAATGGTTCGCCAAGACCCATCCCACCCGCAAGGTGCCCACCCGGGTGACCTGGATCGTGGGCGCCGGCTCGGCGATCCTGGCCGGGCTGCTGCCCATCAATACCGTTGCGGAGCTGACCAATATCGGCATCCTGATGGCGTTCATCGTGGTCAGCGTGTCGGTGATCGTGCTCCGCTACACCCGCCCCGACGAGCCGCGGGAATTCCGGCTCCCGCTCATGCCGGTGGTGCCCGTGGTGGGCATCGGCTTCTCCATCTATCTGATCTGGTCGCTGCCCTGGGAAACCTGGGTGCGCTTCGTGGCCTGGCTGATCGTCGGCCTCATCGTGTACTTCGGCTACTCCCGCTTCAACTCCCGCCTGGGTCACCCGACAGCGATCGAAAACGCTTGAGCCGGAGACCATTTCCGGGTCAGGCGGATACGTGAACGGCGATCGAGCCGCTGGGGAGCGGCTCGATTCGAATGTGGGTGAGGTCGGGGACGTGGGCAGTCGGGTCGAGGGTGGCGGCGCGGGGGCCGACGCCGATGACGCGCATGCCTGCTGCCTTGGCGGCGGTGATGCCTGCTTGCGAATCTTCGAAGACCAGGCAGTCGTCGGCTGAAAGGCCCAGTTCGGCGGCCGCTTTCAGGAAGCCTTCCGGATCGGGCTTGCTCACCGTCACCGATTCGGCGGTGATGCGGATCCGGGGGATGGGGAGGCCGGCGGCGGTCATCCGGGTTTCGGTGAGGACGCGGTTGGCGGAGGTGACCAGGGCGTGGGGGAGGTCGGCGAGGGCGGCCATGAACTCTGGGGCGCCGGCGATGGGTACGACGCCGTCGACGATGGTGGCTTCCTCCGCGAGCATGCGGTCGTTGTCGGCGCGGTTGAGCTCGGCGGGACGGTCCGGCAGGAGTTCGGCCATGGTCGCCCAGCCCTGGCGGCCATGTGCGACGGCCAGCACATCAGCTACCGACAGGCCGTGCTCGGTGGCCCAGCGTCGCCACAGCAACTCCACTACGGCTTCGGAATTCACGAGTGTGCTGTCCATATCGAGCAGGAGGCCGCGGGCGGCAAGCGTGGCATCAACCGTCATAGGCTGGTTATAACCACAAGACGCCGGGCGTGCAAGATGTCTCGAATCCGTGTCGCGGGCAAGGGATTCCCGCACACCGCACCCCGGAGCTCGTTACACAGCCCCAGGGCCCACGCTTGCCTTCTCTATAACGGTCGTTATAGTCGACGGAGGCTATTCTCCGGCGAGACGGAGGGCCACGCGCTCGCGCGCCCGAACCTGCACCTGTTCGAAGGAGAATTCGTCTTGGGGTCGACCACAACCCTCGAGCACCCGTTCGATACCGCCATCGCGTTGACGCCGCAGGGGGAAGGGCGCTTTCTCGGTCATACCGCGGCCGAGTACTCGAACATGGTGGGCCCCTTCGGCGGGATCACGGCCGCCGCCATGCTGCGGGCCGTTCTCGACGACCCGCGTTGCGCGGGCAGTCCACTGTCGCTCACGGTCAACTACGCCGGGCCCATTGCCACGGGAGCGTTCACCATCGACGCCGAGCCGGTGCGGACCAATCGCACCACCCAGCACTGGGTGGTGACGATGCGGCAGGACGACACCGTGGCCACCACCGCGACCGTGGTGTGCGCGCTGCGTCGCTCGACCTGGTCCGACACCGAGATCAGCCCGCCCGCCGCGCCCGCGCCGGACTCCCTCGAGGTGGCGGAACTGCCCGAATCGCCTGCGTGGCTGCGGAATTACGAGATGCGGTTCGTGGCGGGCCGCGGCCCGTTCGCCGGGGGCGATGACGGCGCACCGGCCCCGACGTCCACCTCCACCCTGTGGGTTCGGGACACGCCTGCGCGTTCGCTGGACTTTCCGGCGGTGGCGGCGATGAGCGATATCTTCTTCCCACGCGTCATGCTGCGCCTGGGCCGGATGGTCCCCGCGGGCACCGTCTCGCTCACTACCTACTTCCACGCCGAGCTCGACCCGCTCGCCGAACCCGGACAGTTCGTTCTCGCGACCGCGCGGGCTCAACACTTCGGCAATGGCTTCTTCGACCAGTCGGCCCATCTGTGGACCGAAGAGGGCACCGCGCTGGCCACCAGTCACCAGCTCGTGTACTTCAAGGGCTGACCTGCCACGGCTCAGCCGGCAGTCGGCGCGCCCCGGCTACATACGACAGAAGTGTTTGGGGAGCACCGGTTTTCACCGCTTGGCCGGGACCGCCAGGGCGGCCAGACCGACACCGAGGACGATCAGGCCGCACCAGGACAGCGCGGGTAGGCGCTCGCCGACGACGGTGACGCCGAGCAGAGCGGCGACCGCAGGCTCCGCGAGCGTCAGGGTGGTGGCGGACGCCACGGTCGTGTGGCGCAGTCCGTAACCGAACAGGCGGTAGGCGACGAAGGTCGTGAAGAACGCGAGGTGCAGGGCGACCGCCAGTCCCCGCGGCGTGGTCAGCCAGATCGGGCCGGAGGTTGCGACCACGGGCAGGACCAGGACGGCGGCGAGACCGAACATGATGCCCATGACCGAGCCGGAGGCGTGGCCGCGGGTGATGAGGGTGCCGCCGATCAGCGAGTAGACGGCGTAGGTGAGGCCCGCACAGGCTGCCAACAGAATGCCGAGCAGGTCGATCGGGGCCGCATTGCCGAATCGCGGCCCCATAACCAGTACGGCGCAACCGATTACGGCCAGCCCGGTGGCGGCACACCATCTCGCGGACGGTCGCCCCCGGCCGGTGAGCCAGGCCAGCAGGCCCGCGAAGACCGGTGCACTTCCGAGGGCGATGACCGTGGCCACGGCCACGCCGGTGTGGGCCACGGCCGGATAGAAGGTGACCGGATACCCCGCCACGGCGCACGCGCCGAGCAGCAGCAACCACTGTTCCGACGCGGCGGCGCGCATCCGATGCCCGCGGCCGGTGATGAACAGCAGGAATCCGCCGAGGGCCAAGCCGGCCGAACCGATTGCGGCAGCGGATGTTCCGGCTGGAGCCAGCGATGCCGCGGTACCGGTGCTGCCCCACAGCACCGACGCGGCGAGGATCGGCGCACTACCGCGCCAAGCGGTCGAAAGGGTGGGTTCCGGGGTGAGCGTGGACGTGCGTTCGGACACCGTCGAGTACTCCGTCGTCGAATTCCGAAGGGGGAAGGAATCGAAACGGGCGCACGACGAATTCGGGCTGCCGTCGGAGGTCAGCCGGAACGCGAAACGAGAGTCTGCCGCTGCGCCCGATCAGGCGGCAGGCGGCGGCGTGACGGAGTGCCAGAACGTACCCATGGGTCGAGACTACCCAACCGTCTCGCGCCCGGTCCGCCCGGAGGTCAGGTGGTGGCGGTTCCGGTGCGATTCAGAATGATCAGCGGGGTGAGGTAGTGCTCGAGTACGTACCCGCCGAGGGCGTGTGCCGCGCCGGCGGCCTCGTCGACTTCGGCGGCCGTCCAATCGCTGAAGGTGGTGAACAGATCGTGGATCTGGTCGGCGCTCAGTTCGATTGTCCAGGAGATCCGTTCGACATGGGCGGCGACGAAGTGACCGCTGCCGGTGAGACGGCGCACCCATGCATCGGTGTCGAAGTCCGCCGGTCTGCGGGACGGGGGGTCGTCGCCGCGACGCGCGACGATCTCGGCTATTCGCTGCCGGAATGGGGTGGCAGCCGCCGACGGGTCGCCGAAGACGTGACGCCACACCGCGAAATGACCGTCAGTGATCAGCGCGCGGTGAATTCTCGGCAGCACCACGTCGAGATCGAACCAGTGGATGGCCGTTGCCGCGACAGCCAGATCGAAGGCGGCGGACGGCAAGGGCGCTGTTTCGGCGCTGTCGATGAGCACGGACACTTCCGGCCATCGTCGGTGCAGCCGGGCGGCGAGGCCCTGCCCCGGCTCGACAGCGGTGACGGCAGCACCGGCCCGCAGCATCGGACCCGTCGCCAATCCGGTGCCGGCGCCCAGCTCGAGAACCCGGACGCCGTGCCGCAGCAACCCGAACTCCCGCAATCGTTTCCACAGTGCAGCCGGATAATCAGGTCTGGCTCGATCGTAGATCTCTGCATGGGCGTCGAAATGCATCGGACCGAGCCCTCGACCGTCTCCGGACATCAGCCGAGATCGAACTTCCCGGCTTGCACGGCAGCGTTGAACACGGCCCAGTCGGCCGGAGCGAACACGAGCACTGGGCTCGAGTCTCCCAGTTTCGAATCCCGCACTCCGACCCTGCCACGGCTGAGGTGGGCGGCTTCCAGGCATTCTCCGCCCGAATGGCTGTAGCTTGATTTGAACCAATCGGCTTCGGACAGTTCGATGTTCATTCGCCGCACTCCTTGGCTCTCGACAACATGACCTGCCTGGTTGTGACCGGATCCAATGCTACTCGGCTGATCTCGCCGAACGCATGTCGGTACCGCCGCACCTCGGGCTCTCGTTCCAGGTAGAGGTCTCCCACAAAACCTTCGATGTAGACCACCGGGGGCTCGACCATCCCGGTTGCCGGAAGTTTGGGAAACTCCAGTAGGACAAAGGATTCCACCATCGAACCGAGATGGCTCGGAGCGTCGTGGGGGACATACCGAATCGACACGTTCGGCAGCTGGCTCAGATCGGCCAGGTATCGAAGCTGCTCGGCCAGAACTGCCGGTCCGCCGATCTGACCGCGCAGGGCAGCTTCCGACAAAACGACATCGATCTCGAACCCTTTGTCTTCCAATCGGTTCTTTCGCCTCATGGCCATTTCAACGCGCCTCTCCACCTGCTCCGGTGGCATCGTCGGATGCTCGGTCCATTCGATCGCGCGACGATACGCAGGCGTCTGGAACAGTCCGGGTACGTCCGCCTGGCGCCAGGGTCAAGTCCCGGGGCGTGGTGTAACTGGGGTGGTCACCGCATGATCCGGAATGGGGTCAGGCGGTGAGTTCTGCTGGTGCTGGGTCCTCCTGTTCGTCGGTGGTGGTGAGCCCGCGGGAGCGGGCCAGGACATCGAGTCCGAGGTAGCGGCGTCCTTCGATCCATTCGTCGTGTTGCTCGGCCAGCACTGCGCCGACCAGGCGGATGATCGAGCCGCGGTCGGGGAAGATGCCGACGACGTCGGTGCGGCGGCGGATCTCCTTGTTCAACCGTTCCTGTGGATTGTTCGACCAGATCTGGCGCCAGATCTGCTTGGGGAACGCGGTGAACGCGAGCAGGTCCGCGCGGGCGGTGTCGAGGTGGTCGGCGACCTTCGGCAGTTTCTCGGCGAGTGCGTCGAGCATTCGATCATATTGGGCGGCAACCGATTCGGTGTCGGCTTGGTCGAACACTGAATGCAGCAATGTCCGGACCCAGGGCCAGGAGGATTTCGGGCAGACCGACATCAAGTTCACCGTGTAATGGGTGCGGCAGCGTTGCCAGGACGCGCCGGGCAGGGTCGCGCCGATCGCGGCCACCAAGCCCGCGTGGGCGTCGCTGGTGACGAGTGCGACCCCGCTCAGGCCGCGGGCGACCAGGTCACGGAAGAACGCGAGCCATCCGGCGCCGTCCTCGCCGGAAGTGACTGTGAGGCCGAGGATTTCACGGTAGCCGTCGGCGTTGACGCCGGTGGCGATCAAGGCGTGGACGTTGACCACGCGCCCGTTCTCGCGGACCTTCAACACGAGGGCGTCGGCGGCGACGAACGTGTAGGGACCTTGGTCGAGTGGGCGGGTTCGGAACGCCTCGACCTGGGCGTCGAGATCGCGGGCCATTATCGAGACCTGGGACTTGGAAAGTGTTGTGATGCCGAGGGATTCGACCAGTTTCTCCATCCGGCGGGTCGAGACCCCGAGCAGGTAACAGGTCGCCACCACGCTGGTGAGAGCGCGTTCGGCGCGTTTGCGGCGTTCGAGCAGCCAGTCGGGAAAATAGCTGCCCGACCGCAGTTTGGGGATCGCGAGGTCGATGGTGCCGACGCGGGTGTCGAAGTCGCGGTGGCGGTAGCCGTTGCGGTGGTTGACCCGTTCGTCGTTGCGTTCGCCGTAGCCGGCGCCGCAGGCCGCGTCGGCCTCGGCGCTCATCAGGGTCTGGATGAACGTCGAGAGCATGGTGCGCAGCAGGTCCGGGCTGGTGGCAGCCAATTGTTCGGACAGCAGCTGGCCTGGGTCGATAGGCTGGATAGCGGTCATCGCGTGAAAGTTCCTTCGAGAGAATGTGAGAGTTCCTTCGAGGATCACGCGGTGACCACCCTCATGTCCGGGATTCGATACTCACCGGACTACTCGGCGAGCTCCTACACCACGCTATTGGACGCAACCGGCGCCAGAAGGACACGCGGCGGGCGGAAGCTTCCAACCCGAGGTAATAATCGAAACGAGGCTTCATCGCATCCTCGTACGCCCGCCACCAATTCTGCTGCGCCGAGGCCATTTCCTGAGCGAGGCCGAGCAATAGGCGCCGCTCGTCGTCGCTGCACTTGTACGCATCGGCGAGCGCATTGATCCAGACCCGCGACACTTTGGTCTTGAGACCGTCTTCCAGGCGGCCGATGGTCTGTATCGAGGTGTCCACGACCCCCGCCGCGGCGGATCTGGTCAGCGGCGCCCGTTGACGGTATGCGGCCAACAGTCGACCGAGGGCGCGGGCGGCAAGGGTGGAGCCAGACATTTTCCTAGCCTTTCTATCGAAGGCACTGAAATTTGGAACCCCCCGTGGTGGAAGTCCGGCGCAATAGCCGCGACCGGCCACCCATGGCGGCCCCAAATCCCTTGGCATCGGAGTAAATCTGAGTTCGTGTCCAACCCATCCACCACCGACCATAGCGAATTGCCAACGATGACAATCGAATACGCGCATCTGACCATGCAGACACACCGGAATTGTCTGGTTTCGGTGTGTCCGGTGAAGAACCAGGCCAAGCGTCGGCTCATCGCACGCGGGGCTCGGAATCCGCCGACGCTCGACACGTAGGGAGTTGATGTGGTGAATCGACCTGTTACGCACAGCATGCCGGACCACCCGGTGCTGAATCTGGAAGTCGCGCAACACGCCTTGGCTCAGCACACACAGTGCGGTGAGGAGTGCGAGGCGAAGCGGTACTTCAGCCGGCAGGTGCCCTACCTGGAGCGGAGCGGGTACCGGGAGCGCGGCGCCACCAGCTGGAACATCTGGGCCGGTGAGTGACCGCTCGGGACGAATATTCCGTTGATCCGCCCCTCCCGCACGAAGGAAGTTCGATACAGTTCGTCCATGAAGAAGGTTTCTTCAGGATCGAATGTGCCGGGCGGGGCGGTTCCGCTGGATGCCATCGACCGGCTGCTGCTCGATGAGCTGGCCCGCGACGGGCGTATGACCAACAATGCGCTGGCCGCGGCGGCGGGGATCGCACCCTCGACCTGCCTGGGCCGGGTGCGGGCCCTGGTGGAGCACGGGGTGATCCGCGGGTTCCACGCCGATATCGACCCGGCAGCGCTGGGTCGCGATCTGCAGGCCATGATCGCGGTGCGGGTGCGTGCGGCCGCGCGCGGCCAGCTCGCCGAATTCGGCGAGCAGATGGCCGCGCTGCCGGAGGTCGAGAACGTGTACTTCATTGCCGGGGCAGACGATTACCTGATCCATGTCGCCACCGCCGACTCCGGCGAGCTGCGCACCTTCGTGCTGGAGCATCTGAGCGCGCATCCCGCCGTCGCGTCCACGGAGACGATCCTCATCTTCGAGCACGTGCGCCCGGGGCATCGCCCCGCGACCTGATCGGCCGAGTGGGGGCTGGTGGGTGCCATGTCCGGAAAGGTTGGTTCAGTAGGCGGGAACCCTCACGGTCCGATGAACAGTCGTTCGCACGGCAGGCGTGGCGGCAGCCGACAGTCGTCGAAGGTCTGGCGTATGAATTCGATTGTGAACCAAGGCTTTTGCCTCCAATCGTGGATCAAGTTGCGGACCGCCACCGCAGTGACCGTGTAGTCGAACACCACGTCGGCCAGCCAGATTCGCACGTGGACATCACCTTCGGGCGGGAACCATCCTTCGATGGTCATGGCCGATCGCCATTCCCGGCACTACCGTGTCGACCTTTCCGGATGACGCCTCAGGCGGCCAGGGAGTGTGCGGCGTACCCGTGTGCTGCCGCAACCGATTCCGAGAGCAGTTCGCCCTTGTGGGTGCTCAGGCCCGCGGCCAGGCCCGGGTCGGCGGCGACGGCGGCGCGCCAGCCCTTGTCGGCCAGAGCGACCGCGTAGGGGAGGGTGGCGTTGGTGAGGGCCACCGTCGAGGTGTGCGGCACCGCGCCGGGCATATTGGCCACGCAGTAGAAGATCGAGTCGTGCACCCGGTAGGTGGGCTCGGCGTGTGTGGTGGGGCGGGAATCGGCGAAGCAGCCGCCCTGGTCGATGGCGATGTCGACCAGCACCGAACCCGGCTTCATCTGGGCGACGAGGTCATTGGAGACCAGGGTGGGGGCCTTCGCGCCCGGCACCAGCACCGCGCCGATGACCAGGTCGGCCTCGCGCACCAGGTTCTCGACCTCGAGCCGGTTGGACATGACGGTGCGCACCTGGCCGTGGTACAGGTCATCGATCTCGCGCAGGCGCTGAATGTTCAGGTCGAGCACCGTGACCTCGGCGTGCATGCCGTGCGCGACAGCGATGGCATTGCGCCCGGACACACCCGCACCGATCACCACCACGCGGGCCGGGCGCACACCCGGCACACCACCCATGAGCACGCCGCGGCCGCCACCGCTGCGCATCAGGTGATACGCGCCCGCCTGCGGCGCCAACCGGCCCGCGACCTCGCTCATCGGGGCCAGCAAAGGCAGGGAGCCGTCGGGGGCGGTGACGGTCTCGTAGGCGAGGGAGGTGATGCCCGAGGACAGCAGGGCGTCGGTGCACTCCCGGGAGGCGGCCAGGTGCAGGTAGGTGAACAGCACCTGATCCTCGCGCAAGCGCGAATACTCTTCGGCGACGGGCTCTTTCACCTTGAGCACCAGATCGGCGACGCCCCAGACCTCGTCGGCGGTGTCGAGCACCTGCGCACCGGCGAAGCGGTAGGCGTCGTCCTCGAACGTCGAGCCGACGCCCGCACCGGCCTCGACGACCACCTCGTGGCCGCGGGCCACCAGCTCGTGCACGCCGGCGGGCGTGCAGGCCACCCGGTACTCGTGGTTCTTGACCTCGCGGGGAATTCCGATCTTCATCCGCACTCCTGACTCTCTCGACTGGGGTTAGGCGGGATCGCCGCCAGAGAGTCAGTATGAATATTGTGCGAGATAAGTACTAGAGTCGTGAATAAGATTCTCTGAATTCGCACTCGACTAGCCGAATGATCGAAATCCGCAAGTGCGAGCTGGGTCACACCGAAGCATCTTCGGCGTTTGCGGTGCTACTGCAACGGCTCCGGCCAGCTGTCGTCGATCGGCCAGCCGCCCGCCCGCAAATGGGCGCGGACCCGATCCAGATCGGCGGTGCGCGGCATCTCGTCGGTGAGTTTGGTGATGATCACCCCGACGTCGGCCCGGTCGGCGGGCAGCGCGCCGAGCAGCACCAGCTCGGCGGCCACCTGCCGCACCTCGTCCTCGGACAGCCGCCGGGTCAGTACGGCCAGCAGCGGCAGATAGTCGGTGTCGGGGACACCGTGCGGGTACCCGGCGCGCAGCCAGCCGACAATTCTGGCCAGTAGCTCGGACAACTCCATCGGTGCTCGGTTCTACTCTGCCGGAACGGAATTCACGCCTCGGACGGGTCACCCAGCGGCCACCCGCCGGCCGCCAGCCGGGCCGCGACCCGGTTCACGTCGTCGGCGCCGGGCTTCTCGTGGGCGAGCTGCGCGATGGCGGTTTCGATGCCAGCCCGGTCCAGCACGCCGCCGGAGGCGAGCAATCCCTCGATGACCTCGTCGACTTCGCGGTCGGTGAGCTTGCGGTGCAGCACCGCGAACAGGGCCACGTAGTCCTCACGCGGGATGCCGTGCGGGTAGCCCGCGCGCAGCCAGGCCAGGACGGTGGCGAGGATCGAACGATTGGTCGTCATGGCTCACTTCTTCGGGGGTTTCGCGCCGAACAACTGGATGTCGAAGGTGTGGCTGATGAAATCCTTGGCGATATAGAGGATTCCGGCGGTGACCACGATCAGGGCGGCCGCGAAGCAGAGGTAGGCGATGGCGGTGACGACCACATTGCGGTTAGCGGTGGCCGGGCCGTCGGCGGCCGGTTCCAGGGCCCAGAGCCGGACGCCGATCCCGAAGATCACCGGCACTCCGACCCCGAGCACCAGCGCGATCAGCGTGACCTCGCCCAGGGACTTGGCGATGGCATTGAAGGTGTGCATGCTCGCTCTCCTCAGGCCGCGGCGGTCTCGCGCGGCGGGGCCGACGGGGTGAGGCCGTCCGCCCACTCGTCGTTGACATTGCTGGTGTCGATCGGATTGCGGCGCGAGCGCAGGTACATGTGGACCGACAGGGCGATCAGCACGGCCAGCACGATCAGCACACCGAGCAGGCCACCACCGAGATCGGCGACCCACCAGCAGGCCGCGCCGACCAGACCGGCCAGCGGCAGGGTCAGCACCCAGGCCACGGCCATGCGGCCCATGACACCCCAGCGCACCTCCGCGCCCGGCTTGCCCAGGCCGGTGCCCAAGATGGATCCGGTCGCGGTCTGGGTGGTCGACAGCGGCAGGCCGAACTGGGCCGAGGTGAGAATGATGGCCGCCGAGGAGGTTTCGGCCGCGAAGCCCTGCGGCGAATCGATCTCCACCAGGCCCTTGCCCAGGGTCCGGATGATGCGCCAGCCGCCCAGATAGGTACCCGCGGCGATCGCCAGGGCACAGCACACCTTCACCCAGAGCGGGATGTCGTCGGCATTGGTGTAGGTGCCGCGGGCTACCAGGGCCATGAAGATGACGCCCATGGTCTTCTGGGCGTCATTGGTGCCGTGGGCCAGCGAGACCAGGGACGCGGAACCGATTTGGCCCCAGCGGAATGCGGTGCTCACCCGGTCCTTGCGGGAGTGGCGGGTCAGCCAGTAGACGGCGTAGGTGCCCAGTCCGGCCACCAGTGCGGCGACGAAGGGGGCCAGCAGGGCCGGAAGGATGATCTTGTTGATTAGGCCGGTCTTCTGATCCCCGGTCCAGATCACGCCGCTCGCGCCCAGCGCGGCCACCGCGGCTCCGATCAGGCCACCGAAGAGGGCATGGGAGGAACTCGACGGAATTCCGACCAGCCAGGTGAACAGATTCCACAGAATTCCGCCGACCAGGCCCGCGAAAACTATGTGCAGCAAGGCCATACCGTGGATACCGCCGATATTCAGCAGTCCACCCGAGACCGTCTTGGCGACCTCCACCGACAGGAACGCTCCGACCAGGTTGAGCACGGCCGAAAGGGCCACTGCAACCCGGGGAGCGAGCGCGCCGGTCGCGATGGAGGTCGCCATCGCATTCGCCGTGTCGTGAAACCCGTTGGTGAAATCGAACGCCAACGCGGTAACCACCACGATCAAGAGAACCAGTACCTCAGCGCTCACAACTCCAGTGTCACAACGGAATACCGCGCGCTGAATGGCTACACGCCGGTGTTCACTCGAAATTCAATCGGGTAACCCCGGGACGGTCGCCCGGGGTTGTCCGGCCTCTCACATGCCCTGGCAGCAGCCGGGCATGAGCGTTCACATTGAGTTGCAAAGCATCTGCAGCGGGTTGATTCGCGATCACCTCCTCCCGCAGGATTCGGAGTCGAGCGGGGGCCGGAGGTGGGCGGACTACGCCGTCAGTGAAATGAGCGCGCAGCGGCGGTGTTTCGCGGTGAGAATGAGGCGGGCCGCTGGGGCCCGAGGTTCGGGAGGGTGTTGATGGACGAGGTGCTGCTCACGCCGCCGGATGCCGCCGAGGTGCGGTTCCTGGCGCGGGGTGTGGTCAGTGCGGTGGCGGCGGAGGCGGGGCTGACGCCGTTGCAGGAGTTGCTGGTTCCGGCCTTGTTCCTGTCGATGACCGGGCATCCGGTGGAACTGGCCGAGGTGCGCCCGATCGGGGCGGCGGAGTTCGCGGACGGTATGGCGCGGCGCAATCGGGTGTTCCGGGAACGCGTCGTGCAGACCATGTTGCTCGCGGCGCTGGTGGTGCGGCCGCTGCCCGCGGAGGTGGGAAACCGGCTGCGGGAGTTCGGCGATGCGCTCGGCGTCGACGACGACATGATCGCCGTCGCGCAGCGCTACGCCGAGGGCGCGGTGGATCTGGCCGCGGTCGACTTCACCCGCAACGGCTACCTGGGCAATACGAATACGCTGCGGCTGGACGCGCTGCACACCGAGGGTCTGGACAGCTCGTGGAGCGCGGTCACCGACGATCCGATGCTGGCCGGGCGCTGGGCCGAACTGTGGGATCTGCCCGTCGGCACGCTGGGGCGCGGTGTCGCCGACTTCTACCGTGACCGGGGGTTCGTCACCCCCGGTCTGCCCGGTTCGGCGCCGCCGCTGCTGGCCCAGCACGACTGGGTGCACGTGCTCGCCGGATACGGGACCACCCTCGAGAACGAGATCGAGGTCTTCGCCTTCATGGCCCGCGCCAATGACGACCCGCGCGCGTTCAGCCTGCTCGCCATGGTGATCTCGCTGTTCGAGACCGGGTACCTGCGCGCGGGCGCGGGCCTGTTCGAGGCCGACGAAGGCCACCTCAGCACGCACGGCATGGCCGAACGGCTCGGCGATGCCATGCGGCGCGGCGCGCTCACCCAGGGCAGCCACGACTTCCTGGACCTGGACTGGTTCTCGCTGGCCGACCGCCCGATCACGGTGGTGCGCAATGAGATCGGCCTGGTCCCCAAGGCCGGGTCGGCGCTCGCGGCGGGCTCGGCCGGACCGTGGCAGCCCGGCGGGATCACGCCGTACCAGCTGAACTCCTCGAAAAATGCCGCGGTGGCCTCGGGACGGCCCTACGTGCCCTGGCAACCCGACCCGTCGCGCGACTGACCGGCTGCGGCGAAAGTCAGGTCTGGAAGTCATGTTTGCCGTACGAGGGTCGTGCCCGGTAGCCCGGGTGAGTGGTGCGAGCGCCTTGCGCACTGCTCACCCGGGCATGCTGATCCGTCGCTCCCCGAGGCGAGGGGTCAGCCCTGATCGAGCAGGCCGAGCATGCCGGAAACGGCTGCGGGCCAGGTGAATTCCTCGGCGCGGCTGCGGGCCGCGCGGCGGCGTTCGGCGGCCGGGCGGGACAGCACGTCGGTGACGGCTTCGGCGAAAGCACGCGGATGGTCTGCGGCCACCGCGCCGGCTTCGGCGGTGATGATGTCGGCCAGCGCTGAGGAGCGGCTGACCACGACCGGGGTGCCGGCGGCAAGGGCTTCCAGCGCGGCCAGGCCGAAGGTTTCGTGCGGGCCGGGGGCCAGCGAGACGTCGGCGGTGGCCAGCAGGGTGGCCAAAGCGGTTCTGTCGTCGATGAATCCGGCGAAGTGGACGGTGGGGCGGCCATCCGGGAGCGGTGGGATGGTGCGGGCGCGGCGCTCGAGGGCGTCGCGGCGGGGGCCGTCGCCCGCGACGACCAGACGGGCGTCGAGGCCGCGGCGGCGCAGTGCGCTCACCGCGGCGATGCTGCGGTCGACCCGCTTCTCGACCGAGAGGCGGCCGCAATGCACCAGCAACGGGTAGTCGTCGGCGCCGAGATCGGTGCGCAGGCGGTGGTCGTGGCGGTCCGGCCGGAACATGTCCAGATCGACGCCGAGCGGGACGAGTTCGACGTTCTCGACATCGATGCGGTGGAACTCCTCGCGCGCGAACTGGGTGGTGCAGACGACGACGTCGTAGTCCTCGGCGGTACGGCGGTTGGCGGCGTCGGCGGCGCGGCGGGCGATCGGACCGGGCAAAATCTGGCCCAGCAACCGGTCGAGACGTTCATGGGAGATCATCACGCCCGCGATGTCGCGGCGGCGCGCCCACCGGCCGAAGCCACGCAGTGTCAACCGGTCCGACACCTCCAGCACATCGGGCCGCAGCCCGGCCAGGGTGTCGGCGACCCGGCGCGGGTCCGCTGCCCGATAGCCGCCGGTCCACGGAATCTGCGGTGCGGGCACCGTGATCCGCAGCACCCCGGTCGGCAGCACCTCCTCGGACCGCTTCGGCCCCGGCACGACCAGCGCCACCTCGTGCCCGGCGGCCGCATATCCCTCACCCAGGTGATGCAACGCGGTGCGCAACCCACCCGACCGCGGACCATAGAAGTTCGCTAGCTGAACGATGCGCACGAGGCCGATCGTGCAGGGCAACGGGTTACCGTCGGCACCTCCGGCGCCAACACCACATGAACACCCGCGAAAGACCCAGCGAACCCGGCGTAGTCGGCACCCCGCACCCGCCCACCCGAACCTCACACCCCGAACCCCCACGACCCGCACCACCAAGATCGGGAAGCCCGCAGCGCGCAATTCCGAGCAAATCTCCACCACACCGCATACCCATGCGCTCGGTAGTCAGGGCCCAGTGCGCGGCACTGCCGCTCGGCGACCGCTTCACCGGGCGGCCCGTTCGCGGCGATCCGCCGGCGCCGTGCTGCACGGGTGCGCGACGCCGTAACCAGGTGCTGATCGTGAGCGAGTAGAACAGTTCGCTGATCTTGGTCAGCGGCGCGCTCGCCCGGTCAGCGGCGCGCTCGCCCGGTCAGCGGCGCGCTCGCCCGGTCAGCGGCGGCCGCGGCGCTACCGTTCACCGTCTTGACCTATCCCGCACGGCAATCCGGGGCGATCGGCTCCGGCGATCTGGTGCGCGTCGATCGCCCATGGCCTGGCAACCTCGCGCCGCTGCTGCGGGCGGCCCGCGGGTGTTGGTAGTGGCAGCAACTGGTCTGGCCGCTTGACCTGCTGGGTGGGTGGATTTAGCGTTCGGGGATGGCGTTCAAGCGGATCGATCGGCGGACGGTGCCGGACACTGTATTCGAGCAGCTCGTGGGCGAGGTGCTGGATGGGGAGTTGGCGCCGGGGGCGGCCCTGCCGGCGGAGCGTGCTCTGGCGGAGACCCTGGGGGTGTCGCGGCCGACGGTGCGGGAAGCGCTGCAGCGGTTGGCGCACACCGGGCTGGTCGAGGTACGGCAGGGTGGGTCGACGACGGTGCAGGACTTCCGGCGGCACGCGGGGCTGGAGATGTTGCCGCGGTTGCTGATTCGGCAGGGGGAGCTGGACCACGCGGTGGTGCGGTCGATCCTGGAGACGCGGCGGGTGCTCGGGCGGGAGGTCGCGGGGCTGGCCGCCGAGCGCGCCGGGGACGGGCTGGCCGAGGCGCTGCACGCGTCGGTGGAAGCGCTTGCGGCGGAACACAATCCGGTGACACAGCAATTGTCCGCAGTCACCTTCTGGGATCACCTGGTCGATGGTGCGGATTCGATCGTGTACCGGCTGCTCTACAACGATCTGCGGGCGGTGTACGAACCCGCGGTCGAGGCACTGGCCGTCGTGATGACCGGTGAGGTGGGCAGCATCGATCGCTACCGCGGGCTCGCCGAGGCGGTCATCGCGGGCGACGCCCAAGAGGCGCGGGCGGCGGCGGATGCCCTGCTGGCGATCGCGGCGGAGTCGTTCGAGGCATTTCTGCGGCAGGCTCGACCTGGCACGTAGGAATCCCCGCCCGCACCGGCCCCGGTTTGTAGGACGCTCACCCGCACCGGGCCCGGCTCCCGGCGGATAAACCGCTGCCCCGCAACAGGCCCGCTCCCGGCGGATAAACCGCTGCCCGCAAAAGGCGCGCTCCCGGCGGATAAACCGCTCCCCGCAAAGGCCCGCCCCCAGCGGATAAACCGCCGCCTGCATCGGGCCCGCTCCCGGCGTATAGATGCCGCTCGCTCCGGGCCGCGCCCCGGCGATCGCTGCGCACAGCTGACAGATCCCGGCGACGGTCTTGTATTTCGACACTGGATGGATATATTGGTCTGACCACTTGGCCATCAGGCCAAGATCATCTGTTTGGACAAGGCGGTACGTGTATGACGCCCCCTCTGCAATCGCACCGCGAGGCTCGCGTAGAGCAGCCCGACGCGGTTGCCCCGACCGCGCTGCTCGAGCGGGCGCGGGAAGTGCAGCCGGAGTGGGCTGCGCTGACGGTCGCCGAACGGGTCCAGGTGCTGGGGTCGCTGCCGCAGCTGCTGTTCGACCGGATGGACCGGATCGCGGAGGAGATCGTCGCCGAGAACGGCAAGCCGCTCGCCGAGGCGCTGGCGCACGAGGTCGTCCCGGCGATCGCCCTGGCTCGCCATCACCTCGACAGTGCCGTCGCCACCCTGGGCGCGACCCGGATCAGCTCGGCGACCGTGCCGCATCGGAAGGCGATTCGCACCCATCGGCCCTACGGGATCGTGGTCGCCATCGCGCCGTGGAACTTGCCGTTCCTGATTCCGTTCAGTCAGGTGCTGCCCGCAGTGATCGCGGGAAATGCGGTGGTACTCAAGCCTTCCGAGCTCACACCGCGGGTGGCCGAGGCGCTGGTCGAGCTGATCTCCGACTGCGGTTTGCCCGCCGGGGTCCTGCAACTGGCGGTCGGGGACGGGGCGGTCGGCGCCGAGTTGATCGCCGGGCGGCCGGACAAGGTGCTGTTCACCGGTTCGGTGGCCACCGGGCGGACGGTGATGGCGGCGGCCGCGCGCTTCCCGATTCCGGTCGGGCTGGAACTGGGCGGGATCGACGCCGCGATCGTGCTCGACGATGCCGACCTGGAGTTCACCACCTCGGCGGTGGCCTGGGGAGCGAACTTCAATGGGGGACAGGCCTGTTGCTCGATCGAGCGGGTGCTGGTGCACGACTCGCTGCACGACGCCTTCCTGGTCCGGCTCGAGGACAAGGTGCGGCGCATCGACACCGGGCGGGATCTGGCGCCGGCCATCGATGAGCGCCAGCAGCGGGTGTGGGAGCGCCATCTCGCGGCGGCGCGGCAGGGCGGCGTGCAGGTGCGCGGCGGAGAACCGTTGCGGGACCGCCACCTCTCGCCCGCGCTGGTGAGCGGTGCGGATGTCACGGCGTCCGAGGTGTGGCGGGAGGAGACGTTCGGGCCCGTGGCGGCGATCGCGCGGTTCGGCTCCGATGACGAGGCCGTGGCGCTGCACAATGCGACCGAGTACGGGCTCACCGCCAGCGTGTTCTCCGCCGATGTCGGACGCGCCCGCGCACTGGCGCAGCGGCTGCGGGCGGGCGCGGTGTCGATCAATGATGTTGCGGCGACCATGTATTCGACACCGGAGCTGCCGTGGGGTGGGGTCGGCCGGTCGGGCTTCGGCCGCTCGCACGGGGTCGATGCGCTGCTGGATGCGAGCTGGGTGCAGGTGGTGGATCTGCCGCGCGGCCCGGCGTTCGGGCCGAAGCGGCCCTGGTGGTATCCGTACGGGCCCGAACTCGAGGACGCCATGCGGGCGCTGGCCTCCGGTGCGGTCACGCCGCGGGCGGCGGCTCGGCTGCGAGGATACGGGCGGGCCGGTCACGTGCTGCTGGGCATGCTCAGCCGGCAGCCGAAACTCTGAAGGACGGGAATCGGTGAACAACCAAGTCATGACCGCCATCGCCCAGAATGCTCCGCGGCTGCGGGCGGGGGCCGATCACGTCGAATCATGGTTCGTGCGCGCCAATGACCCGCACTCGCCGCGCGCGGTGTGGATCAAGGCGACCGTGCTCACCGCGCGTGACGGGACAGCGCTGGCGCAGGCGTGGTGCAGCGTCTTCGACGGGCAGCGCACGCACGCGTGGTGTCTCGATATTCCCTTGGCCGCGGCACGATTCGAGGCGCACTCGATCGGGCAGGACATCACCGTCGGTCCGCTGACCCTGTCGTTGACCGGGAACGGCGGTACGACCGGCGGCACATTGTCCGATGCCGCACAGACTGTCGCCTGGGATCTGAGCTTCAGCACGGTGGCGGGTCTGGGTGCGCCGATGTCGCTGCTGCCCAGCGACCGGTTGCTCGACACTCCGGTGCCGAACAACAAACTGGTGACCCCGTTTCCGGTGCTGACCTGCACGGGCCGGCTGGAGTGGCAGGGCGAGCACTGGGACCTGAGCGGCTGGCACGGGATGCAGGGCCACAATTGGGGCCGCGAACACAGCCCCGAATACGCCTGGGGCCAGTGCGTTTTCACCGATGCCCGGGGCGGCGATCCCTTCGCCGTGATGGAGGCGGCTTCGGGCCGCACCCGCATCGCGGGCCGCACCTCGCCGCTGCTGTCCATGCTGGTCATCCGCCGCGGCGACGAGGAATTCCGGTTCGACCGGATCGTCGACCTGTGGCGGCAGCGCCCCCGGCTCGACTTCCCCACCTGGACCCTGCGCATGCGCGGCCGCCACGGCACCGCGGACCTGCGCATGCACGCCGAGCCCGCGCAGATGGTGTGCCTGGCCTACCGGAACCCGGCGCGCGACACCAGCTACTGCCTCAATTCCAAGACCGCCGCCGTCTCCGTGCACGTCGCCCCGATCAACGGCAACGCCTTCGAGCTGCGCAGCCCGCACGGCGGCGCGCTGGAATTCCTTGTCCCGCACCCGGTTGCGTCGGTGTCCCCGATCGTCTGAGAGAACCCGCTATGCCTTTGACCTTCTTCGAGACCATGCGCGGCGAGCTCTACGACGCCGACGGGCTGGCGCATCACGTGGCCATGGATCTGCGCTGCGAATCCGGGCACGCGCGCGGATTCGTCACCAATGGGCACGCCCGCATCACAGGCACTATCCGGGCCCTGCCGTGGGCCGACGGCGCGGCGGTGCTCGGCACCCTGATCGCGCTACCGGTGACCAAGCGCCTGATGAGCTACGAACTCGAGTTCCGCGACGACGACGGCCGCGCCTGGCATCTCAGTGGTCGCAAAGATGTGCGCTGGCTGCGCGGCGCACACGCCAGCTTGACCAACCTCGCCACCACCCTGTCGTGCGAGGGTGAGCAGGTCGCGCAGGGGCGAATGCAGTTCTTCGCCAACGACTATCCGAGTTTTCTGCGCTCGTTCCAGCCATGGGTGTCGCTGCGCGCCGACCTGCCCGAGGGTCGCCATCCGGAGGGGATGCTCGGCCCGGGACATCGCGAGACCCTCGCGGCGCTGGCCGAGGTGCTGATCGAGCCGGGCGGGTCGGTGCCGCCCGTCGGCACCGGCACCATCGACCGGGTCGACACCTATATCGGCAATATGACCCCGCTCATGCAATCCGGGCTGCGGGCGGCACTGCGCGGCCTCGATGCGGCGGCGCGCGCCAGGCACGGCAAACGCGCTGCGGCGCTGACGGTTCCGCAACGCCGCGCCCTGGTGGAGGAGGCCCGGCGCGCCAGCGCCCTACGGCACGCGGTCGATGCCGTCGAGACTCCGTTGCGGATCGCGCATTTCGGTGACCGCCGCTATCTGGATGCGATCGGCGCGCCACGTTACGACGAGCCCGTGCTCGACCAGCGGCCGGGCTGGATGGCCAATGTCACCACCCCGACCGAGCTGTCGCGGCGGGAGACGATCGACTGCGATGTCGTGGTGATCGGCACCGGCGCGGGCGGGGCGGCCGCGGCCGCCCGGCTCACCGAGCACGGCCTCGGCGTGGTGATGGTCGAGGAGGGCGACTACGCCGGTCGCGCACAGTTCCGCGGGGATCTGGGGGAACGCACCCAGAAGTATTGGCGCGATGGCGGATACAACCTGGCACTCGGCAATACGGTCCTCGGCGTCAGCACGGGCCGGCTGGTGGGCGGGACGACCGCCATCAATTCCGGCACCGCCTTCCGCACCCCGGACGCGGTGCTGCGGGAATGGCTGGACCTGGGCTTCCCCGGCGACTTCACCCCCGAGGCGTTCGCGCCCTACCTGGACGAGGTCGCCGCCGAACTGGGTATCGGCCCCGCCGATCCCCGCTATCTGGGCCGGGTCGCGCAGATCATCGGCGCGGGCGCGGACGCCCTGGGCGCGGCGCACGGGCCGCTGCCGCGCAATGCGGTGGGCTGCGACGGGCAGGGCCAGTGCGTGCACGGCTGCCCGACCGAGGCCAAACGCTCGAGCAATGTCAGCTGGGTGCCGCGGGCGTTGAAGGGCGGTGCGCAGCTGTTCACGAATCTGACCGTCACCCGAATCCTGTTGTCGGGCAGCCGCGCCACCGGTGTGCTCGCCGAGGGCCAGGACGCGCACGGCGCGCCGCGGACGGTGGAGATCCGCGCTCGCGCGGTGGTGATCGCGGCCGGCACCCTCATGACGCCGCTGCTGCTGCGGCGCAACGGCCTGACCCTGCCCGCGCTGGGACGCCACCTGTCGGTGCATCCGTCCCTGGGTGCGGTGGCCATGATGCCGACGCCCGGAACGCCGTGGTCGGGGATCCCGCAGGGCTATCAGGTGGAAGCACTGGGCGATCCGCTGGTCACCTTCGAAGGCGTGGCCATCCCACCGCAGTTCGCGGCCGGCACACTGCCGTTCCACGGTGCGCGGCTCACCGAATGGATGAACCGCTGGACCCACACCGAGCAGTTCGGCGCGATGGTGCGTGATACCGGCACCGGCAGCGTGCATCACGGTCCGGGCGGGCGGACCCTGATCCGCTATCACCTGACCCCGCGCGTCCAGGCCGCGTTGCAGCACGCCTGCGCGAGCCTGGCCGAGCTGTTCCTGCGCGGCGGGGCGGAGGCGGTGGCGTTGCCGATCGCGGGGACCCCGCCGATCCGCACCCTCGATCAGGCCCGCACGGTCGCCGAGATCCGGTTGAGTCCGCGGCAATTCCGCATGATGGGCCCGCACCCGCTGGGCACCGCCCGGATGGGCCCCGATGCCCGGACAGCGGTGGTGGATTTCGGCCATCGGGTATTCGGCACGAATGGTCTGTATGTCGCCGACGGTTCGGTCGTCCCGACGTCGCTGGGGGTCAATCCGCAGGTCACCATCATGGCCTTCGCGCTCCGCGCCGCCGATCTGATTGCAGCCGACCTCAATTGACCGGATTCGCCCCGTCACCCCTCTGGCGCACCACCTGTGATCTTGGTAGAGATTGGTGTAAGCACAAAGGGGTGATCCGGATCATTCCGGAGGATGGGGACGAATCAATGGGTGCCAGAGCCGAACTGGAACGGGAACTGGGTGGGTCGCTGGCCGCGCTGGATCTGCTGACCGAGGCCGAGACCGCCGATCTGCTGGCGATCTTCCAGCAGGCACAGCGCACCGAGAACATCGCCATGGTCGAGGCCGTCGACAAGACCGTCGGCGCGCTGCCGTGGCCGTTGCGCACGGCCGCCAAGAAGATCATGTTCGGCAACAAGCTCGGGTAGGGGCGATGAGCGACCTGGTCACCCGCGCGCAGATCACCCTGCTGTCGCGGACGCTGCACGTCTCCGAGGACAAGCTCGCCCATCTCGAGAAGCTCGGCGCCGCCAACCTGCACGAACTGCAGGAACGCATGGCGCAGGTGATGTTCGCCGAGCACAATGCGATCTTCTCGCGGTTGTCGCTGCTGGTGCCGATCATCCCGCTGAGCATCTCGCTGCCGCTGGTGCAGAAGCTGGTGCCGCCGGTGATGGCCGGTCGCGCCGCCGGTGCGATCGGGGTGGATCACCCCCGGAAGGCCGCGGAGGCGGTCGGCATGCTCGATCCGGGCTATGCGGCCGAGGCCGCGCCCTACATGGATCCGCACAGCGTCGGGCAGCTGGCCGATATCGCGCCGGCCGGGCCGGTCATGCGGATCATCAACGAGCTGCTGCGGCGCGGGGACTACATCACGGCGGGGCCGTTCCTGGCCTATGCGACACCGGATCTGGTGCACGCGGTCGAGCGCGACGTGCACGACGACGAGGGCCTGATCCGGTCGGCGTCGTACTCGTTCTCCGGTGAGAACATCAGCGTGATCATCCGGCACCTGCTGACCGGCGAGGCGCGGCGGGTTCCGAAGCTGGCCCGCACCATCCTGCAGGGCGCCAAGGAGTTGCGGCTGGCGGCGCTGTCGGTGTTCGCGCGCTGCGACACCGATGTGATCGTGGCGATCGGCGACATCCTCTTCGATGTGGGGTCAGCCGACGAGATCGCCGATCTGATCGAGGCCTTCATTTCCGCCGGGGCGGTCCCGGAGACGCTGCGCTTCGCCGGACAGCTGAGCCCCGCGGCGCTGGACCTGCTCGCGGCCAATCCGATTCTGGCCGAACCGGAGTCCATCGACGCCGTCGCGGGCGCGGCCGACGGCAGCAGCGAGGCCGCGGTCTGGCGGGGTCTGCTGGAGCTGGCCGAGCGCACCGAGCCGGGCATCGCGCGCCGGATCGGCGGGGCCATCTCGCATTTCGACACGGCGACGCTGACCGGGCTCCCGGGGCTGGCGGCGACCGCGCACCTGTGGCCGCCGCTGCTGAAGGTCCTCGCCACCGCCGAGCCGGATGCACAGTCACGGATCGGGGAACTGTGGTCGCCGCTGCCGGCCTTGGAGCGCAACGAGATCGAGCAGCGCATCGCCGATCTCGGCCTGGGCGAGCAGTTGACGACACTGATCGCAACATTGCAGCTCACGCAATAGTGTCGCCGACGCTGCGGCCCCGGCGACATTCGAGTCGGTTGGGCCGCAGCGGCTTTCGTACTCACGGATGGCGCGGTCACGGTCCGTCAGTGCCCGCGCAGGGCCTCGATGCTGCGTTCGAACGCGGCCGCACCATGTCCATCGGTGACCTGACGGTCCACCAGCGAGGCGATCCCGTCGAGCGGTTCGGCGGTGATTCCGGCATCGAATGCGGCTTGACGCAACGTGTCCAGGGCGGTTTTGGTGAAGACCAGGTCCTGGAAGACGTCGCTGGTGTAGTCGCCGGTGTCGATGATGCGGCCGTAGGCGGGCAGCGTCTGGGACATGGCCGTCACCCACGCCGCCGCGCGAGTCGCGAACTCCGAGGCCGCGACTCCGGCCGAGCCGACCAGGGCCGCGCCCTGGAAGAACCCGCCGAACATGGCGTACATGGTCGACAGCAGCGCGAAATCCCACAGCGCGGCCAGGCCGGCATCGGTGCCGAAATATTCGGCCGAGCCCAGTAATTCGAGGGTGGGGCGGTGAGCGTCGAAGATCGTCTGCGACCCGCTGTAGAGAATGCTCGAACCCTCCGCCCCGATCATGCCCGGGACCGCCATGATCCCGCCGTCGAGGAAATCGATGCCGTGCCCGGCCGCCCAGGCCGCCAGTTCCCGCGACTGTTCCGGTGAGGTGCTGGTCAGATTGAGCCACTGTTTGCCGCGGAGCTCGGCCGCGATCGGATCGAAGGTCTCGTGCACGGACGCGTGATCGAGCAGCACGGTGACGACCAGCCCACCGCCGCCCACCGCCTCCCCGGCAGTCCGAGCGGAAACCGCGCCCGCGGCAACCAGTTCGGCATCCTTCCCGGACGTCCGATTCCACACCGTCGTCGCCACGCCGGCCTTCAGGAACGCTGCCGCCAGCGCTCGCCCCATCGCACCGAGGCCGAGTACGGTCACCGGGCTGTGCTGGATGTTCGTCATTACAGGACAACTCCTTGTCGCTCGTTGGCGAGTGGTTCCGGCGCGCGCTGAATTCGAGGCTGCCGGTTACGGAGTCGTCTCACAAGTACGCACAAATAGCTCAGCTACTTACGAAAAGGTTTGTCTCCAGGAGAGTCGGCCACCAGCACGAGTTTTCCGCGCAGGTGCCCGTTCTCGCCGAGGCGATGTGCGTCCGCCGCCTCGCCGAGAGGGAGGTTCGAGCAACCTGCCAGTCCTGCCTCCCGGAGCTCGGCCTACGCGCTCCCGCCTCGCTCGGCTGCGCGCCGCCCGGCGACGCGGCCGAAAGCGAGGGCGTCGGCGATGTGGAAACCGCCGTCCTTGCACCAGGAATAGGTGGAGCTGACATTGCCCGCCGCGTAGAGGCCGGGGATGACCGCGCCGAAAGGATCCAGGACTTCGGCGTTCTCGTTGCGGCGGGGGCCGCCGTTGCTCCAGGCCAGGATGGGGGCGGCGGTGAAGGCGTAGTAGGGCGGCTCGGACAGGGGTGCGAGAGTCTTTGCGGGGCGGCCGAACTGGTCGTCCTTCCCGGCGGCGCAGGCGGCGTTGTAGCGGTCGACGGTCTGCTGCAGGACGTCGGCGTCCACGCGCAGGATGGCGGCGAGTTCGATGAGGGTATCGGCGCGGTGGATCCAGCCCTTGCCGATCTCGGCGCTGTTGTCGGCGCTCCAGTCGTAGCCTTCGATCAGACTGGCCCAGCCGACGGCGAGCCGCTCGCGCCCGGGCACGATCGGGCCTGCGCGGCGGGCGGATTCGTCGAAGACGATGTGCATCGGGGTGGTGGGGAACAGCTGGTAGCTGCCGTTGATGCGGGCATGGCCGTGGCCCAGGGCCACCCGTTCGTTGCAGTAGCGGCGACCGTCGAGGCCGAGGTAGACGAAGCTGTTGGTGTTGGGGAACGCGGTGTAGAACCCGGCTTCGTAACCGGGAGCACGCAATCCGGGCAGGGTCATCATGTTGGACATGTGCCACAGGTCGGCTCCGGCCTTGACCGCCATGCGCAGGCCGTCGCCGGTGGCGGCGGGCGTACCCCAGACCACCGGGTCGGTCAGGCGCAGGTGATCGCGCACCATCTCCGGGTTCGCCTCGAATCCGCCGGTGGCCAGCACGACTCCGCGGTCGGCGCGGATCCGCAGGGCGGTCCCGTCCGGTGCGGTGGCCAGGACGCCGAGCACCGTGCCGTCGCCGGTGATCAATTCGCGTGCGGGCGTCTGCAACCGGACCTCGATACCGCGGGCGCGGACCGCCCCCGACAGGGCCGCCCACAGCAGTCCGTCACCCATGCGGCCCTCGACGCCGATCCAGCCGCACATGACATCGCTGCCGTCGAGGTCGGGGAATTCGGGCGGCGCGGGCACCGCCAAACCGACCGGGATGCCGAGGCTTTCCATCCACTCGCTGTTGCGGGCGGTCTCCTGCGCCCACACCCGCACCACCGGTTCCGGGATCGGCCGCCCGGCGCTGAGGCTGCGCAGGTAGACCGCCGCGCGCTCGGGATCCCGGTTGTCGAACCACACCGCGCCCGACACCCGGGTGCTGCCACCGGCCCGGTCACCGGATTCCTTGTCCAGCACCAGCACTCGCGCCCCGGCATCGTGGGCCGCGACGGCGGCCGCGCAGCCCGCCCCGCCGAATCCCACGACCACCACATCGGCCTCGACATCCCACGCCACTCCCGAGTCGGCCACGACCGCACCGTCCTTCCATCTCGTCCACCGCGAACGGTCCCAGCCCGCCGCGCCGACCGAAAACGCTTGTCTCACTCACCGGATACCACCGGAACTGCCGGCCTCGGCCGCGGTGGCGGGGTGAGCTGCTCACCGCGGGCCGGTGCCGCCGGGCCGGTCACGCCGGATTGCCGAACCAGGTGGTCAATGCCTGTTCGAGCCCATGTGGCTCGGTGGAGGTCCAGGCGACGATGCCGTCGGGGCGGATCAGCAGCGACAGCGGCTCGCGCGGCTGAGCGGGCTTGGCGGTGAGGATCCGGATGCGATCCGCCCACGGCTCGACCCGGGCGCGCAAGGCGGGGGAGTCGCTCGGATCCAGCAGCAGGCCACGGCCGTCGGCGAAGTGACCGGACACGCTCGTACCGTCGGACAGCTCGAAATCGGGTGTGGCCGCACCGATCAGCGGGTCGCCACTGCCCAGGTCGTAGCGGTGCAGCACGCCGGAGAGCTTCTTCACCACCTGCGTGGTGGCCGCCGGGGTGTCGAGCAGGTCGGTGGTGACCGCCCGCAGCGCGCGACTGCGCGGATCGGTGCGCATGAGCGCGATCTGCGCGCGCGTCCAGTCCAGCACCCAGGCGCCGATCGGGTGGCGTTCGCGAGTGTAGGTGTCCAGCAATGCCTCCGGGGATCGGCCGCGGATCACGGCGGCCAGCTTCCAGCCCAGGTTGACCGCATCGCCGATACCCAGGTTCAGGCCCTGGCCGCCGAACGGGGAGTGCACGTGGGCGGCGTCGCCGGCCAGCAGGATCCGGCCGCTGCGGTAGTCGGGGACCTGACGGGTGTTGTCGGTGAAGCGGGTGGCCGAAACCACCGTGGAGATCTGCACTTTCACGCCGGTGACGCGTTCGAAGCTGTCCTCGAGCTCCCGGGCGGTGACCGGGTTGGTGCGGTCGGCGGGCGGGCCGTCGAGTTCCACGGTGAGGATGCGGCCTGGTTGGGGGCCGTTGACGAAGATGCCGGTGGGGGTGGTGTGCCAGCCCAGGGGCAGGTTTTCCGCGCCGGTCATCTCGACCAGGGCCTGGCGGCCGGTGATTTCGGGGTCCAGGCCGGGGAATTCGAATCCGGCCAGTTTGCGCACGGTGCTGCGGCCGCCGTCGCAGCCGACCAGCCAGCCGGCGCGCACGGTGTGCCCGCCGCAGTCGACGGTGACACCGACGCCGTCGTCGTCGAATCCGGTCAGCTCGACCCCACGCCGCACCGGTACTCCGAGGTCGGCGGCGCGGCGGGCCAGGACGGCCTCGATGGTCTGCTGATCGAGATAGCGATATCCGGCCGCCGGGCCCAGATCGGCGAAGGCCGGATCCGCGCCGTCGACATTGTCGGCCCACAGCATGATCCCGGCGAAGTGCCCACCGGCCGGTGTACGCCGCGGCGCGGTGGGAACCGCTGCGCCCGCGAACATCTGACCCATGCGGGCCAGCGTCGCCTCGTGGGCCGCCCGCAGCTCCGGCACCAGCCCGCGCCGACCCAGCGCCTGGGCGGTGGGCACATTGATCACGCCCGCCTTGATCGTCGTATCCGGTTCGGCGAGGCGCTCGACGACCAGCACGTCCACTCCCGCCAGCCGCAGCTCGCAGGCCAGCATCAGCCCGGCCGGTCCGGCCCCGGCCACCACCACATCTCGTGTCTCGTTCATGAGAATCACTGTGGTGGTGGCCGATCACCGGGCGCTTGCGTCGGCTTGCGCGCCGCTTGCGCGGTCAGTTCCAGCCGCGCGAATCCTGTTTCAGGGCGGTGTCGATGGCCAGGCCGGAGGCCACCACCATGGACAGCAGCGGCTGGGGGAGCTGGCGGTGGATCTGCACGACATAGTTGTCGGCGGTGGTGAACATGGTCTTGAGCAGGCCCTCCCACGTCTTGGTGATACGGGCGACCTCCTGACCGGTGTGGTCGTGGATGGCGAAGTTCCAGGCCCGCCAGTTCTCGGCGCGGATACCGCCGATCTGCTGACCGTTGACCAGGAAGGCGAAGTTGATCTTGCCGATCATGTTCTCCTGGATGATCTCACCGATCGGCGCGCCATTGCCGTGCTCGAGCAGGAACTTCGACTTGAAGACCTTGGCCGGGCGGGTGATTCGCATGAGGCACTGGCCGTGCGCGTCGCGGATCTCCAGTTTGTGGGTCATGAACTGGTCGTAGCTGGACAGGAAGCGCACGGCCTTCTTCAGCGCGCTCTGCCCGACCTCGGCGACCGCGCCGATCTGGCGGCCGTGCTGGTCGAAGACGCTGTACTCGTTGACCATTTCGATCAACTTGACCTTCTGGTTCACCACCAGCACGGGTTCGGTGAACACGGTGCCGCCACCGGCCTGGGCGGGGGCGATCCCGGCCTGCTGCTGCACCTGGCGCTGGATGTCGGCGGGGTTGTCGGCGCTGCCGACCTCGAGCTCCCAGGGGCTGGCCTCACTGCGACCACCGAACTGCGGTTGCGCGCCATGGGGCCGGCCCGGCTGCTGCGGGTGTGGCGGGCGCTGACCGTATTGCTGTTGCGGCTGTTGGGCGTACTGCTGCTGGGGCTGCTGGCCGTATTGCTGTTGGGGCTGCTGGCCGTACTGCTGCTGAGGTTGCGGCGCGTACTGCTGCTGGACCTGGTGCGGCTGCGACTGCTGCGCGTGCGGCTGGTTCGGGTGCTGCGGGCGGGGCTGCTGCGCGAACTGGTCGGACCGGGGCCGATCCGATTGCTGCGGCGCCGGCGCCGGTTGCTGCTGGGGCTGAGTGTGATTCGTCCATTGGCTGCCGTCCCACCAGCGGAGCACTGGAGATCCGGGACGCTCGGGGTACCACCCCGCGGGTTGACTCATGGCCGCATCCTAACGGTGTACAGGGACTCTGCACTTTTTGCACTTTTCGCCCCGCGGTCACCTCTATGATGGGCGGTCGACATCCGGAGGCCCAGCTCGGGTCACCGGGGAAACGGGGAAAGTATGTCCGCCACAGTCGAATTCGCGGGTTGCCACGCGTACACGGTGCGGCCGGGCTTATGACCGAACTGGTGACGCGAGCCCAGCTCGTCCTCCTGGCCCGGACCCTGCACGTGCCGGTGGAACGGCTCGCCCACCTCGAACGGCTCGGCCCGCATCGCCTGCACGAGCTGCAACAACGCATGGCGGGCAACCTCTTCGACCGGCATGCGCCGGTGTTCGAGCGCATCGCCAGGCTGGTCCCCGTCATCCCGCTGAGCATCTCGCTGCCGATCGTGCAGCGGCTGGTGCCGCCCACCATGACCGGGCGCGCGGCCGGCGCGATCGGAGTGAAATATCCGGCCAAGGCGATCGAGGCGCTGCTACGGCTGGATGTCGGATACGCCGCGGACTGTGCGCCGTATCTGGATCCGCGCACGGTCGGCCAGCTCGCCGACGACGCACCGCCCGCGCCGGTGGTGGCGATCGTGAACGAGCTGCTGGCCCGGCGCGACTACATCACCGCGGGGCCGTTCCTGGCCTATGCGACACCGGAATTGATCCAGGCGGTCGAGGAGGGGGTGCCCGATGACGAGGGCCTCATCCGCTCGGCCGCCTACGCGTATTCGGGGAAATCGCTCAGCGCGGTGATGCGGCAGCTGCTCGCGGGCAGCGGTCAGCGGGTGCCCCGGCTGCTGGACACGGTCATCAATGGTTCCAAGGAGTTGCGGCTCGCGGCGCTGTCGGTGTTCGCACGCTGCGCCCCCGATGTGATCGCTGCGGTGGGCGACATCCTCTTCGAGGTGGCCCCGCCCTCGGCGGTGGCGGACCTGATCGCCACCTATATCGCCGCCGACGCCACCGATGACATGCTGCGCTTCTTCGGGCGGCTGAGCCCGAACGCGTTGACCCGGCTGGCCCTCAATCCGGTGCTGCCGGAGATCGCCGAGACCCTCGTCGACGCCGTGGACGGCAGCAGCGACCTGGCGGTGTGGCGCGGGGTTCTCGAACCCCTGGCGCGCACTCCCGCCGAGGTGCGCCGCCTGGCGGGCCTGCGCCTGGCCACCCTCGATGCCCCCACGCTGCTCATGCTGCCCGCGCTGGCCCAGGCCGCCCGGTTGTGGCCGCCGCTGCTGTGGGTGCTGTCCGCGACCGATGTCGAGGTCCAGGCCCGCGTGGGCGAGCTGTGGGCCACCGCCACCCGCCTGGACCTCGAGGTCCTCGAACGCCGCATCGCCGACCAGCACCTGGATGCGCTGCTGGCCACGCTGACCAACACGATCCGTTTCCTGCGCTGAGCGCGCCGCCGTCGCCGATCGGGTGCGTGCGGGGTGCTTTCCCGCCGGGTACGGGAACCCTTGTGCCACGGATGATTCCAACTCCCGGTCGTCGTTCGACCTGCGGCGGGCCGGGTCGTACGGGCGGCGGTGGGCGACGGGGTGCCGGGGAGGTGGTAGGAAAGGTGACGTGTCCGAAACCGCCGAAACCCGCACCCCTCGCGCCGTGTCGGAAGTGGTGGACCTGGTCAGCACGCTGATCCGGTTCGACACCTCCAATACCGGCGAACTGGAAACCACCAAGGGCGAGCGCGAATGCGCGCAGTGGGTGGCCGCACAGCTCGAGGAGGCCGGGTACACCACCGAATACGTCGAATCGGGTGCGCCGGGGCGCGGCAATGTGTTCGCGCGGCTGCAGGGCGCGGACTCCTCGCGCGGGGCCCTGATGATCCACGGGCATCTCGACGTGGTGCCCGCCGAAGCCGCCGACTGGAGTGTGCACCCGTTCTCCGGCGCGGTGCGCGACGGCTACGTGTGGGGCCGCGGGGCCATCGACATGAAGGACATGGTCGGCATGATGCTGGCGGTGGCCCGCCAGTTCAAGATCGAGGGCACGGTGCCGCCGCGCGACATCGTGTGGGCGTTCGTGGCCGACGAGGAGAACGGCGGGCGCTGGGGCTGCCAGTGGCTGGTCGAGCACCGGCCCGACCTGTTCGAGGGCGTCACCGAGGCGGTCGGCGAGGTCGGCGGATTCTCGCTGACCGTGCCGCGGCCCGACGGCAGCGAGCGGCGGCTGTATCTGGTCGAGACCGCGGAGAAGGGCCTGGGCTGGATGCGGTTGCGCGCCAAGGCCCGTGCCGGGCACGGCTCGTTCCTGCACGAGGACAACGCGGTGACGATCCTGTCGCAGGCGGTGGCGCGGCTGGGCACCCACACCTTCCCGCTGGTGGTCTCCGATTCGGTCGCGGAGTTCCTGGCCGCCGTCGCCGAGGAGTCCGGGCTCGAATTCGATCCCGGCTCACCGGATATCGAGGGTCAGCTGGCCAAACTGGGCACCATCTCCCGCATCATCGGCGCGACCCTGCGCGACACCGCCAACCCGACCATGCTGCGGGCGGGCTACAAGGCCAATGTGATTCCGCAGACCGCCGAGGCCGTCGTCGACTGCCGGGTGGTGCCGGGACGGCAGGCCGAATTCGAGCGGGAGATCGACGCGCTCATCGGACCGGATGTGGAACGGGAGTGGATCACCAAGCTCGACTCCTACGAGACCACCTTCGACGGGCACCTCGTGGACGCCATGAACGACGCCATCCTGGCCCACGATCCGAACGGGCGCACCGTGCCCTACATGCTCTCCGGCGGCACCGACGCGAAAGCCTTCGCCAAGTTGGGGATTCGCTGCTTCGGCTTCGCGCCGCTGCGGCTGCCGCCCGAACTGGACTTCTCCGCCCTGTTCCATGGGGTCGACGAGCGGGTTCCGGTGGAATCGCTCGAATTCGGCACCCGCGTACTGGAACACTTCCTGTTGCACAGCTGACGATTCGAAAGGACTGCTCGTGCCCGACTACTCCTACAATCCCTACGCGCCGCTGCCGCAGCTGCCCGAGTTCACCCTGACCTCCATCGATATCAGCGACGGCAAGCCCCTGCACCTGGATCAGGTCAGCGCGCTGGGCGGCGCGGGCGGACAGGACATCTCGCCGCAGCTGAGCTGGTCGGGCTTCCCGGCCGAGACCAAGAGTTTCGCCGTCACCATGTACGACCCGGACGCGCCGACCGCCTCGGGTTTCTGGCACTGGGTCCTCGCCAATGTCCCCGTCACCACCACCAGCCTCACCAGCGGGCAGGCCAGCAAGGGCGGCACCCTGCCCGCCGGCGCCATCCACCTGCGCAATGACGCGGGCCTGCACGAGTACACCGGCGCGTTCCCGCCGGCCGGGCACGGCGCGCACCGCTACTTCGTGGTCGTGCACGCCGTCGGCGTCGAGCGCCTCGAGGTCGACGAGAACGCCTCGCCCGCCTACCTGGGCTTCAACCTGTTCATGAACGCCATCGGCCGCGCCACCATCATCGGCACGCACGAGCAGAAGTAGGCGTCCACGCCGAAACGACTGTGGCCCCGGGCGAATTCTCGCTCGGGGCCACAGTCATGTCCGGGCAACACTACCCGTGGGAGTCCCGGTAGTAATCGCCGAAAATCCAACGAAGTTGGAGATAATCCCTGGCAGAAGGTGATTCGGCGATTCCAGTTGAGCGTGATGTCAGTTCAGGCGATGGCGGCTCAATGACGGCGGTCGGCTCGCGCATGGCTTGTGGTGAGGGTTGAAGTAGCGCCGCAGGTTGCCGGGATTGCAGTGACCGCGACGACTACGACAGCGAGTGGGCCGCGATCAAGACGGTCTCGGCCCAGCTGGGTATGACCGCCGAGACGCTGCGGAAATAGATCAGGCAGGCCGCGGTCGACGCGGGTGAGACCGAAGAAACGACGACCGAGTCGGCACGGGTGATCCGCGCGCAGAACGCAAGATCGCCGAGCTGGAAAGGACCATCGAAATCCCCAAGGCTGCAACGAGTTTCTTCGCACGGGGTCAAGATCGCCCCGAGAACCTTCCACGCCTGGGCGGTTTCGGTCAGCGCGGCATACGGCGATAGCGGATGGTTCGGCTGCTGCGATGTGCTGGCATCCCGGTCAGTTCACAGCCAGAACACGCTCCAAAGTTGAGTAACCTGCGGGTTCCCAGGTTGGTTTGCCTCCAGGAAGCCCACGTCTCCCGTTCTGTCCGATTTGAATCAGACCCAGGGCGCGCAGGATTGCCCAGCCGCGGGCTCGGGTGATTGTTGCCTCGTCGACCTGCCCGTAGGCGTCGAAGAACTGATTTGCCATCCCGGCGGGCAACAGGATCCAGGCGGCCGAAAGATCAGTCGCTGGATCCCCTGCGCATATCTCGCCGAAGTCGATCACTCCGGCGAGCGTCTCGTCCTGGACAACCACGTTCGCCGGATGCAAGTCGCCGTGGAGCCAGAGGGGCGCTCCCCGCCAGACGGGCGCAGCCACGGACTTCTCCCAGACTGCCCGCGCCCTGTCGGCGCCGGCGCGGTCGTCAATGACGTCGAATCCGCTTGCTACTCCAGCGTGAAACGACGCCAGGGGGATGCTCCGTGTTGGGTTGATCGGTGCGTCGGTGGGCGCTGGGTGATGCAGCGCCGCAAGGAACTTCGCAAGGGTCTCGGCCGCATCGATGCGCATGATCGGTGCACGATCGGCGGGCTCGCCCTCGACCCAACGCGTGATCGTCCAGGTGTGCTCAAACATGCTCGATGGTTCGCCGCTGCGCACAGGGACGGGAATCGGCAGCGGTAATCCGTTCGCCAGCAATGGAAGCCACCTCTGTTCGGTGCGAAGCAGGGCAGGCGCACGCTCGGTGCGTGGCAAGCGCACCGCCAGTTCCTCCCCGAGCCGCCACATCTGGTTATCCCAGCCTCCGTCTATGTCTCGGAGCTCAAGATTTGCGAAATCCGGGTGCTGATCTCGTAACAGCGCCCGAACCAGACTCTGCTCGAACCTGATCTCATCCATTAACAAACCCCCGATCGCTGCCTGCGCACGCACGCTAGCACCGCGGGGTTCCCGGGATATCCGAGCGATCGATCCAAACGCCATGTAATCGGCAGTAGCGGACGTTCTGCGCCGCACCAGGTTCGGGCCGCCGGCGCCCCGCGATGTCCGGTTCGGTCAGCGCGATATGCGGCAATTGAGTGCGTTCAGCGGACCTCTTCCTGGCTGAAGCGGCGTGCCGATAGCCCGTCGGACCAGGCTGTTACGTTGCGACCATGCTCGCGCTCGAAATCTTCAACCAGTATGTCTCCTGGCCACAGGTCAACGTGCCTCACGCCATCAGGCGAGCGGATCTCACTCAGCACGCGACGCGGAAACCGGTATTGCCGCTGCTGGATTCGGGAGAGTTGTGGATTCGGGCCGCGACCCGATAGCGGTTGCAATAGCTGTCGTGGCACAGATACGAGCCGCCGCGCAGTACCCGGCCGTCGCCAGTCGCCGGCCCGCGCGGGTCGGTGACGAGGTCGCGAGAGTGGTCGGTGTGCCAGTGGTCGGCGCACCACTCCCACACGTTGCCGACGGTGTTGTACAGCCCGAATGCGTTGGGCACGAAGGCATCCACCGGAGCAGTGCCGCGATATCCGTCGGCGGCGGTGTTGCGGGCGGGAAACGAGCCTCGGAAGATGTTGGCGCGGTAGCAGGTCTCGGATTCGGGTTCGTCGCCCCACGGGTACCGGGCGCGTTCGAGGCCGCCTCGGGCGGCGAATTCCCATTCGGCCTCGGTGGGCAGCCGCACCCCCGCCCAGGCGCAATACGCCTGCGCGTCATGCCAAGACACGTGCACCACGGGATGGTCGCCCCGGCCGTCGAGATCGCTGCCCGGGCCTTCCGGCGCAGACCAGGTCGCCTCGGGGACCGCACACCACCACGGGGTGCCGTCGGGGCGGCGCGCGTTGCGCCGTAGTGCGGCGGGCAGAAACCCGGCGAACACATAGGACCAGCCGTAGCGTTCGGCGTCGGTGGGATATCCGGTCGCGGTAATGAATTGCGCGAACTGGTCATTGGTGACGGTGTGCGCGGCGATCGCGAATTCCGATACCCGCACCGGTCGCACCGGGCCTTCACCGTCGGCCGGATGGCTGTCGGGTGCCTCACTGCCCATCCGGAACTCACCACCTGGAACAGGGATCAAGACTGGGGACGGACCGCCGACCGCGTGGGCGGGTATGCGCGGCGTGCGGTTGGTCCCCGAACGAGCGGGTGCGCAGCAACTCCGCGAATCCGGTGCCGGTCCGTCCGCAGGATGCGGGATGGATGAGGGCATTCGCAGTTCTTCCTTCCTGAAGTTCACTCAGCGTTACCGAAGGCGACGAGCAGCGCACCGACACGGACCCCTCACGGAATGCCGGCGGCGGTGTTGTCCAGGACGCGCACGGTATGGGAAGCGGCAGTGCGGACATGGGAGGCAGCGTCGGAGTTGCCGGGTGCGGAGGAGGCGGTGAAGAGTTGGGTTCGGGCCGCGCGGGCGCGTTCGCCGAGGTGGTCGAGCGCGTTGGCGGCCTGCAGCCGAACCCAGCCATCGGGGTGGTTCACGAGGGTGTCCCCGAGGTAGCCGACGGCTTGCTGATCTTCGCTCGCTCGGGCGAGGGCTTCGGCGAGGGCGATTCTCACGTGTGGTGAGGGTTCGGCGTCGAATACGCGGTGCAGGTCGTCGGTGGCCGGTGCGGCAGCGGTGTCGAGCATGCAGCAGCCGGTCGCCGCCCAGTAGCGGACGATGTCGTTGCCAGAGGTCAGGTTTCGCACCAGGTCCAGGAGGGCGGCGGGGTCGCGTTGGATGGCCGTGGCTGCGAGATCCATGATCGCGCGCAGCGGGTAGGCGTCCCGGTCGCGGCCAGCGGTGTAGCCTTCGGCGGCTTCGCTCTCGGGGATGAAGCCGTCGTCGACCACCGCCAGCATGTGCTCGTCCAGGGCTGCGCTCATCCGCCGTAGGTCGGTCGCGTAGTCGGGATCGGTTGCGAGATTATGGATTTCATCGGGGTCGGAGTGGGTGTCGTAGAGCTCCTCTGCCGGGCGCGGTTGCCAGAACCGATCGGTGAGCTCGTCGAGGCGGCCGTCGTGGTGGAGTTGATCCCATTCGCGGTATCCGGCCTGGAGCCACATGAACTGCACGTGTAGCCCATTCGGCAGATGGGGCAGATAGTTCCGGATGTAGCGGAAGCGTTCGTCCCGCGCGGTGCGGACCATGTCGTAGCGTTCATCCATCCGATTGCGCATGCCGAACGCATAGCGCGCCGCGGCACGGCGGGGCCCGGCGAACGGGGTGCCGTCCATCCAGGTCGGCGCCCCGACGCCGGCCAGGTCGAGAATGGTCGCCGGGAGCGCGGTTCCGCTGCATACGGGTTCGTCCAGGGTGCTGCCCGCCGGCGCGGGGGCCAGGTCGGCGACATTACGGCCGAATCGGGCGATCAGCGGGATGTGCAGTCCGCTGTCGTAGCAGAACCGCTTCGAGCGGGGCAGCACACCGGCGTGATCGCTGTAATACAGGACGATGGTGTCCTCAGCGAGGCCCGCCTCATCCAATTCCCGCAGCCGTGCGGCCATCTCCTGATCCATCTGATTGATCTGATTCATGTACAACGCCGCATCCGAACGGGTGGTCGGAGTGTCGGGATAGTACGGCGGGATACGCACCTGATCGGGGGTGGTAGGACCGCCGAGGATCGGGGTCGACGTGACGGTGTGCACGCCCTGGAGTTCTTCCAGATACGGGGTGGAGAGTCTGCCGTCGAGCTGGTCGAGGCCTGGCGCGTTGAGGAAAACCGACGATTCGTGTGTGATCGTGGGATTGAAGATCGCGAAGAACGGCGCCCCGCCCGGGCGATTGCGCCAGTGCGCGTGCAGCGAGGATTCGTCCCAGGTCGCGCCGATGTCGAGATCGGCGGTGTTGTAATCCTCTTTGGCGTTGTTCGTGCAGTAGTAGCCCGCCTGTCGTAGCAGCCTCGGCCATCCGGCGTGATCGAGAAAAGGCGGCAATGCTCCGGCCGCGCGCATGTGATTGGCCGGTGCGCAGCTTTCGGGCACGACGCCGGAGATCATCGCGAACCGGGACGGCGCGCACACGGGCGCCGCCGAGAAGCAGTTACGCCACCTGATCCCCTCCGCGGCAAGCCGATCCAGGGTCGGGGTGTGGGCGACGCCCCCGTAGCAGCCCAGGTGCTGCGCACCGCAATCCTCACTCACCAGGCACAGGATGTTCGGGCGCGAGCCGTCCTCTGCCCGGGCGAGGCCCGGCACGAGCGCGGCGGCCGCCGCTGCGGCCGCGCCACCCAGGAAGGTTCGGCGTGCGATTCCGGCGTCGGTCCGCCGATTCGATGCAGTCATGGCCCGAACGATTCCTCTCGACTTACACGTGTAAACAGATCGGGAGGTTACACGAGTAAGCTACGATCGTCATGACTGTCGCACCGAGAGGAGAATTCGATCCGTGACCGCGGAGGCACCGATCACCAGGCCGAACAGCGCCGACGTCGCGCGCCGGGCGGGAGTATCGCGAGCCACGGTGTCCTACATCCTCAACGGCCGCACCGACGTGCGCATCAGCGAACAGACCCGCGATCGGGTGCTCGCAGCGGTCCATGATCTGGGCTACGCGCCCAATGCCACCGCCCGCACCCTGCGAGCCGGACGCGGCAATACCGTTCTCATCCCGATGCTCGAATTGCCCGCCAGCCCCGCCAGTGACGCGTTCACCGCACACTTCGCCCGCGAACTGGCCGAACGGGATCTGTGCCTGCTCGTCCACGGCGGCCGCGAGCGCGCGGGCCTGGAGGCCGCGCGAGCCTGGGCCGAACTCCGCCCGGCCGCCGTGATCGCGCACGCCCAGCAGTGTCCACCCGAGAGTGTCGATTTCCTGCGGCGCGCCGGAGTCGAGGTGGTGGCGCTACTGGGTGCGCACCCCGACCCCGCGACCGCTGCGATCCCGATCCCAATGGATCCCAATGCCGTCGCCCGCGCGGCGGCCGACCATCTCATCCGGAGAGGCTGCCGGCGACTGGCCTGCCTGGTGCCCGGCGATCCATTGACCATCCTGAGCGTTCCCCGCTTCGAGACCGTGAAGGAGGTGGCCGCAGCCTCCAGCCTTCTGGTCGAACGGGTGGACTGCGACCTGACCGAACAAAGCCTCACCCCCACGATCACGAGGTGGCGTGCCGAACCCGAAACCCGCCCCGACGGCATCTACGCCTACAACGACGAACACGCTCTACTGCTGATCGAGGTACTCAGGGAAGCGGGACTGCGGGTGCCCAGCGACATCGCGGTGGTCGGGTCGGGCAACTTCCCCATGGGCCGCATCCTAAGGCCGCACCTCACCACCACCTACGTTCCCGCCGAGCACATGGCCGCACTGGCCGCGGCGGCGATCCGAGCGGCTCTGGACGCCGATGACACGCCGCTGCCCGCGGAGCCACCACATCCCGAGCTCATAGTGCGGGAATCCGCTTAGCCCGCAACAACATTGGCAGCGGGCGCTCCTAAGCAACCAGCACGAAACACCATGCTACCCAGCAACATCACAAAGTGATGGTCGAGTAGTCACGGCGTCCATCAAGTCCAGGTGGCCGATTGTTGGGGCTGCGCCACTGCGCTGCATTCGGCAGTCAGACGTTCTGCGGCGCACCAGGGTTCCGGCCGGCGTCGCCCCGTGCTGGCCGGTTCGGTCAGCGCGGTATGCGGCATGTGCGTGCATTGGCTGACTGACGTCTGGGCGGTCCGAACGGCCTTGCAAGACGCGGTGGCATGCCTGAAAAAGTCTCGCCATCAGTCCTTTTGCCCAAGGGATTCGGGGCACACCAGATTTTCGAAACGTCTTCGATTCACAATCGAGCGGGACTACCGTGCCTCACGACCCGGAGTTGCCAGGTCGCGAGCAGGAGTTCGAAGAATGAAGTTGAACAGTCGTAGGGTGCGCCGGATCGCTTGCGGAGCACAGGGATTGGCGGCTATAGCCGTGACGGCCATCCTCCTGGCGCCCTCGGCGGGCGCCTCGGTCACCTCGATCGCATACGAGCCCGGCACCATGGACGGCAAACCGATTACGGTCGGCCAGAACCACTGGTTCGCCGTGTACACCACCGAACTCGGCAGCGGCAGCCCCAACGTGCAGGTGTACGACAACGGGCAGTGCATCGGCTCGACGATCGTGGGGGCCAACCAACAGAATCCGCTGCAGAACTACAGCTACATCAACTGGCAGCCCACCACCCTCGGCTCCCACACGCTCGTGGCGAAAGAGGGCGGCAGCTCACAGTCCATCACCGTGACCGTGGTCGCCGCACCCGCCGGCACCACACCCGACCCGCAACCGACCAATCCGAGCTGCACCACAGCGGGCGGCACGTCCACCGGCAGCTCCGGCTCCTGAGCTTCGCCCTTCGGGCAGGAGACGTATCGCCGATCGGCCGGGGTGTCGCGCAGCGGTGATCACCGAGGATCGCGGCGCGCCACCGTCCGCTCGTGCGGTCCGGCTCGTCGAAGATCCGAAGCCGTCGTCCGATGCGTCCAGATGATCCGGCCAATGCCCTCAACTCGGCAGTAGCGGACGTTCCGCCTGCCCCGGATCGACACGGCCAGTTGATATCCCGATGCCCCGCGCTGGCCGGTTCGGTCAGCGCGGGTCCAGCGCTTACTTCGAGCGGTCATCGACCGCTCTGGTGTAGGGGATCATGGCTTGGGTGGCGTGGGCGAACATGGCGTAGTGGCCCCCGTCGACGAAGTGGGTCGTTACGTGAGGCAGCCGAGAGGTGATCTCTCGCCCGGATCGAGGACCGACTCCGGCATCCGGCTGTCGTCACGGCTCATGAGAGATTCCTGTCTCTAGCTTGCTGAAGAGTTCTTGCCATTCCGCGAGTAGCTGCGACAGACGCTCGGCCACGAAGTCGGCAAGCGAAGCCATGTCCTCCAAGTGCCGACGCCGCTGCGGGCTCTGATCCCGCACCGCGGGTGACTCCGGCGGCAGGGACGATCTGATCGACGGACACGGCGGCGAAGCCGTGCTCGGCGATCTGACCCGTGCCGATCCCACATGCTGTCCGACGGTGCTGCACCGCGCTGTCAGCCAATTGCCAGCCAATTGCCAGCGCTCGAGTAGATGCGCCGTGAGGGCCGCCGCATCGACGACGTGCTGGCACATATCAGCCCGGCGCACAGTGAGAACGTCAACTTCTTCGGCGCCATCGAGTTCGACATCGACGCCGAACTCGCCCGGCTCGGCCCGACCGGGTACCACCGCCGCTGCGCGTGCGTGACACGTTGTTCTGAACGTCCTTGGGCCGTCATGGGCACACTGTCATTGGTGGCCGGGTCTGAAGCAGTTATGGGTGGATGCGCGTCGCGGCTACGGTGAAGGTCACGCTTCCGACGATCACTGCGCCGCCGGTCGCCAGGAGGAGCAGCCCCAGGGGCGAGTGTTCGGTGACCTCGCCGAGCAGGGACCAGATCGCGCCGCGCAGGGCCACCGTGGCCGGTACTGCTAGCGCGGCGGCCGTGGAGGCGGCACGGACTGCGCGATGTATCCGGTTCGGCCGCGGGGCCGGGGCTATGAAGACGAGGACGTGGTTGCCGAGCATTGCCATCCCGAAGAACCCGCTGGTGGCGGTGACTATTGCGAAAACGATCAGCAGCGGGTCGGTCCACCTCTCGCCGATGGCTTGCGCGGCTGTGACTGCTGCCCCTGCGGACACGGCCGCCGCCGCGAGGACGGCGATGTCGTGACGGCGGGTGAACGCCGCGACCGAGCTGTAGTGGGAGGGGCGGACAATGGCCCGGCCGCCGGTGAGCAATGCGGCCAGCGGTTCGATGTCGTCGAGCCAATCACCGTCGTGCACTCGCTCGGATACTGGCAATCGCAGCGCTTTTCGCTGCAGCATCAGCCCGGCGGCGGTGACGGCCGTGAGGACTGTGAGTGCAGTGATCAGCACCGGCGTGGTCGTCGCGGTCCAAGCCGTGCGATCGGCGTCGACCGCGACCGCGATCCAGTCCGTCGTCGCAGTCATCGCCACGAGCCCCGTTATCGCGGCTGCGGTCCGTGCCAGCTGTGCGACGCGGAAGGCTGGTTGTGGTTGACCGTTGCGCCACAACAGCATTCGCAGTGCCATCAGCAACAGCACTGCTGGTACCACGAATTCGGTGAACGACACCACCACGTCATATGGGTCGGCGTGCCACGGGCTCGCCGCCCGCACGGTCTTGGCCTGCGTCGTGGTCCATGCGAAGGCGACGAACCCGGCCCCTGCCACGAAAGAGGCCATCAGCGCTGCACCCGTGACACTCCGGACCCGGCTGCCGACCGATACCACCTGTTCATCCGCCACCGCTACCGCTCCTTTCTGACCGGCCGAGCCGATCAATCACGCGCATAGTACGCGCTGCGTACTACGTGGCGCGAGCTACGCAATGTGTACTAGTCTGCTGGGAAGGGTCGAACGAGGAGGTCCTGATGCTCGCCAACGACGCACAGGTACTGGTGTTGTGCGCGCTTGCCGAGGGGCCGTTGCACGGCTACGCGATCAATGCCGCGATCGAGCACTTGGTCGGGGAGCGGCTGGCGGCCGGCAGCCTGTACGGCGCGCTGGCACGGCTCGAAGCCAAAGGGTTGATCGAAGCTGTCGACGGTGTCGGGCGGCAGCGCCCGGTTCGCCTGACCCCGCAGGGCGCCGCGTTGCTGGAACGGGAACTGCGTGCCATGGCCGAGGTGTCGAGGACCGGATTGCGGCGTCTGGGGGTGAGCCCGGCGTGACCAGCTGCACGCAAATCCTCGTGCGGTTGTTGTATCCGCGGCCCTACCTCGACCGGTGGGGTGAGGACCTGTGCGACGCCGCGCGTTCGGAAGGGTGGCGATCCTGGCCGAATCTGGTGGCGAGCGCGGCCGCCATCTGGCTGCAACCGGCGATCTGGCCGCCTCGTCACCGAGGGCAGCGCACCGCCCGCGCGACCGCGATGGTCCTCGCGGTCGCGGGCTGCGGATGGTTCATCGCCAATCTCCTTACCGAGGACGCCGGCCCAGTCCTCAGGCAGGTGCTGCGGGGCTGCGCGGCGGCCCTGCTGGTGGGGTGCGCGCTGGTGACACCGTTGCCACACCTGAACCGGACTGCGCTGGCTGCGACGGTTCGGCGGTCCACGCGATTTTTCGCTGTTCCGGTGGCCCTGGTCGCGACGGTGGTGATCACCGTGCATGGCAGTGTGCTGCCCCGGATTCCGCCGGTGCCGATCCGGCTGGCTGTCGTGTCGTTGTGGTGGATCGGTTGGCTGCTGGCCGTCGGCGCAGGTTCACGAGTCCTGGCCAACCTCGGCCCCGACACCGTCATCGCACCGAGTCGCTGGCGAGCCGGTGCCGGCGGCGTGGTCCTGGCCGCGGTCGCCGTGGTCACCGGTGCGGTCTTGCTGATCTTTGCTTTCTCCGGTGCCCGATTCGATCCGTTCGCAGCCATCTGCGGTGCACTCACGCTGGTGTTCGGGGTCGCGGGAACCGCAGCACTGTGCGGGCTCCCATCTCTCGCGGACGACTAGCCCACGGCCCCGACGCGGCAACCAATCCGGCCAGCAGGAATATCGCGATCGGCGCACTCGGTCGCACGAATGCGCGAAAGCAGCTAGCTGGGCGGAAGCCAACCTGCAGGCTTGTCCGGCGAGGCGAACCGCTCGGCGGCGGAAAGAGCGAACCAACTCCGTGCGCCTTCGTCTGGCAGGAAATCCTTGGTGATGTACATCTGGTCAATGGTGCGGCGGGTCATCCGCCAGATACCGTCGGCGTCCTTACGGAATCTGTCGGTCGACGCGGCGGTGCGCCGTGAAGGTGGACGCCCGCGTAGGTCGGGTCCGGACCCCGGGTCCGGACCCGACCAATGCCGAAACCCGTTCTCCTAGTGACTCGATCCTTGACTCGAGCCGCTGGTCAATGCGCCGAACAATCCGGAGAGCACGCTGCCACCCAGTGCGCTCGGCAGACCGTTGCTGGAGCCGGACGCGAAGCCGCTGGCCGACCCGGTCAGATATCCGCGACCTGGACCGGTGGTCGAGCCGGAAAAGCCGTCGGGCGCATCGTTGTTCAGTTCGTCGAGACCACAGGCGGCGAGTCCGCCACCGGACCCGCTGGTCAGAGCACTGAGAATCCCGGCCGCCAACCCGGCGGCGGATCCGGCCTGCGGTCCACCGGAGGATCCCCCGAGGAACCCGGTCGCGGACCCGGTAACCGACCCGGTCGCAGCCGATTTGGCCCAGCCGCTGAGGAAACTCTGCAGACAGGCCTGGCCCGGCGGCAGCGCCACATCGGTCGTCGCATCGACCGGTGTCGCGCTGGGATCCTCCACCGTGAGCGGTTCGGCGGTGGCGGGTCCGGCCCCGACAGCGAGGGCGAGGGCGAGGAAAGCGGTGATCAGAATGGTGTATCGCATGGAAAAGCTGCTCTCGTGTGATTCACATCGAAACGCCTACTGCTCGACAACCGTGCAGGACAGTCGATTTCGAGTACAAGCGATGATCCGTCCAGCGATCTCCTGGACGTGTGACCAATTTAGCCCCACGACCACAACTTCGCAGGGCGAATGCGAAACGGAGATGCATACCTTCAGTGACTTCTGCGGCAAGCGCCGCTCGGCGCCGAGGGCATGGAACGATTCATGCTCGGCGTACCGGACCTGACGGGAGGAGGTTCGACAGGAGCAGTCAGGCGAACGGCGCGCTGACGTACGTGCCGGCATCGAAGCGATTCTCGAGTCGTACCAGGAGATGGCACGGATCATGGACAGCGGCAATGTGGCCCGGTCGGATGAGATAAGCCATCGAATGTGGTTGCATCACAACAAACTTGCCTTCATCGCACCCCCGCAGCTGGTTGATCCACTCCAGGAATTGGCCAGAGCACTGCATGCCGCGTACTGGGATGGGTGGTCGGCCGGACAGCAAGCTTGGGCTCATTTGCGGAGCCCACTCGCCCGCTTCAATGAGGCCGCCCGGAACGAGATGACCCCTGTCCGCTGACATTCCTCCCACGCCAACGACCGGACAGATCTCGTCTGCGTTCGGAAAACTATGGTCAGCCGGCCTTTCTCGCGTATTCGGCGGCGGTGAGCAGGCGGTAGGTAGTGGCGCCCGCCGCCAGCTTGATCTTGTACAGCCATGTGCGGTACGCGTCGGCGTTCACTTCCCCGGGAGTGTCGACGGCGTCGGCGTTCATCGCGATGACCTCACCGGTCACCGGGCTGCAGATCTCGTAGGAGACCTTGACCGATTCCAGGACGCCGACGGCCTCACCGGCAGTGACCTGCTTGCCGACCGCGGGCAGCTGAAGGAACACGATGTCCCCGAGGGTGTTCTGGGCGGGGTCGGTGAGGCCGATCGTCAGCGTGCCGTCTGCTTCGGTGCGCACCCACTCGTGCTCGTCGGTATACCTGAGGTCGGCAGGAACATTCGACACGGCAAAGCCCCCTCAGATGTGCAGTGGGATCGATCGGTAACACCATGTCATGGCGGAGCATCCGAGCGTCAGGGCCAGTGGATCCGCAGCCGCGCCGGCACGTCCTCGATCCGGATGTAGTTCACCGACGCGGGCACGCTCAGTGGTGTTGCCCGGTGGCGGCTTTCCCACCAGTAGGTCGCCGCGATCGTCGCGTAGGCGGCGGCCACCGCCACCACGGGCAACAGGATCGCGATTGTCACCAACAGGGTCATCGACATGAGCTGCTCCCCCCGCGCGGAAGAGGTCCCCGCCACACTGCGGCCGATATTGCACACCGGTAAATAGTCTGTGCCTCAACACATCTCGAGCCACCAAACATGTGGTTCGTCCCACGCGGTCAGAGGTCGGGGATGTGGCCTGGACGAGTGGGTGCGTCCAGGCCGCCTCAGCCCGTCGGATGCGTGCCTGCCCGGGTGCGCCCGGGACGCGCCCGCGCGCGGGTGCCGGTCACCGGTCGGGGGGTATGCGTGTCGCCGCCGGTGACAAGGGGTGCAGCAGTTCCGCGCGGCAGCCGAGCAAGGGCATGGGAGATCTCGGGGAAGGCCGCGTTGAGGGAGTTGCCGTTGCGGCTGGTCATGTGACACACGCCGTCGGAAATCCATGCCAGGCAGCGGATTCCGTCGTAGGTCCATTCGTAGGCGTAGCGGGTGTCGCCGTCGGCGGGAGCGGGCCCGGGCGTGGCGAGCATCGGCGCCGGAGGGCGCACCAGACCCCGAACCTACCCGCAAAAGATACCGAGCGGTCGCATCATCGTGATGCTCCGGAATCCCGTATCCCCGGTGGAATTCGTCGTACTGTCCGTGCTGGGAACTACCGTCTGCCGATCGAGCCGGTTCTGGTCATGTGGGTGCGGGTGGCTCGGCGGCGGGGTGCATGACGGCGTCCCACCACGATTCGAGCCGACTCGGCTCCGGCCAGCGCACCACCGGCACATCGTCATCGGAACCGCGGGTGATGGCGGGTGTGGTCGTATGCGGCTTTCCCGGCCGGCGAGCGGGCTTGTCACCGCGTGGTTCGTGTGGGGTTGCTGTCATGGCGCACCTCCGAATCCCTGGCTCGACGCCCGGTCTCACCGGGGCGGGCTGGATTCGCAACTCGCGGCGGCGGTGTACGCCGAGGTCGACCGCGCGCGGGAAATGCCGCGAAGGCCCAGGGCAATGCCGAGGGGTCTGCGCCACCACCGGGGGGCCGACGTGCGCCAGCGTAGGCGTTCAAGGTCAACGGCAGGCTACATCCGAGCCGATTGCCGGGGTCTGCCACATCGGACGGACGAGGTCGGATGGACGAGGGTCTCTCGCCCCAGCGTCGCGGTAGTGAACGTGGGGCGACACCGCACGATCGGGAAGCTGTGAACGAGCGATCCCTCCATGCGTTCACGGGTAGCGGCGCCCGCGCCGCGGCCGCTTGATTGCAGGTATTGACAACCTGCCTCAGGCAGCGCATCATTTAACCACTTGGTTAATTAACCGAATGGTGTAATAAACGTCATGTCCGAGGATCAACTCGACTCTGTCTTCGCCGCTCTGTCCGATGCGACCCGGCGGGCGATACTCGCCCGGCTCGCGGAGGGGGAGGCGACAGTCGGCGAGCTGGCCGAACCGTTCGCGATGAGCTTGCCCGCTGTCTCCAAACACCTGAAGGTGCTCGAGCGCGCCGGGCTGATCACCCGAAGCCGCGACGCGCAGTGGCGTCCTTGTCGACTCGAGCCCGCCCCGCTAGCAGCGGCGACCGACTGGCTGGAGCGCTACCGAAACTTCTGGGGCGATCGCCTCGATCGCCTCGACGAACATCTGCAACGCATTCAACATAAGGAGCTACCGTGACCGAACACCTGGACCTGCCACAGGGGGACCTGCGGCTGCTGGATACCACTATCGCGCGCGAACTGCTGGTGGCGAATCTGCCTGCCCGGCTGGCCTTCACTGCCGCCGACGGCACCCCACGCGTTGTCCCGATCAACTTCTGGTGGAACGGCGAGGAGGTGGTGATGACCGGATTCGCGCCCTCGCACAAGAACCGTGCGTTGCGCGCTCGGCCCGATGTCGCCCTCACCATCGACACCAACGACGCTCCGCCGCAGGTGCTGCTGCTGCGTGGCCGTGCCGAGATCACCGAATCCGACGGCCTTCTACCTGAATACGCGGCGGCCATGCGCAAGGGCGGCGACCCCGCGGTGGAGGAGTATCTGCAGTTTGTGGCCGGGATGGCGCCCCGTATGGAGCGCATTGCCGTGCGACCCACCTGGGCTGCGGTGATGGACTTTCGTACCCGCTTCCCCAGCGGCGCACCCGACTGGATGACCGGTCAGCAGCAGCCCGCCTGAACCCCTCGCGAGAATCCGAGAGAACCAACGCCTCATGAGCAACCGCGAATTCACCCTTGTCCGTGTCTTCGACGCGCCCCGGGACCTGGTCTTCCGGGCCTGGATCGAACCCGACCAGATCGCCGAATGGGCCGGCCCCCACGGCTTCACCACCCGCCGCGACAGCATCGTCGCCGAACCAGTCCCCGGCGGCCGCTACGAATCGATCATGGTCTCCGACACCGACGGCACCGAATACCGCAACGTCGGAACATTCCGCGAGATCGTCGAACCCGAACGGTTGGTGTTCACCTGGGGTGACCCCACGGGCGATGGCGGCCCCGAGCGAGATTCCGTCATCACGGTCACCTTCGCCGATGCCGGAGACGGCAAGACCGCTATGAACTTCCACCTGCTGGCTCCCGGCCCGTTGTCCCCGGACGACGGCGCGGCCTACGGCTGGGGCCAAAGCTTGGACCGCCTCGCACATATCCTTTGACAGCGGCTGTGGTCCGGGGGGACGGGACCCGATATCGCAATCGGCAGAACGAAATCTGGTCGAACCTGCGAACCGCACTCACCGACATCTATCTGGCCAATGTGACTCCACAGTTGCGTAACCGACTGTTCGTCCTTCATGCCTGCCGACCTCGAGCCCGGACAATGCCACCAGTGGCTACGTGAACGCGCCAGCGTCATCGCGCAGCCGCGCGCAGTGGTCAGGCAGTTCGAGTCTGCACCATGGCGAACACTCGATCCTGCCTGCTAGACCTCTCTTTCGGACACGATCCAGAGCGACGGGCAACCTGGACCCGGCTGGGTCCCCTCACGCACCACCGACCGCACCTGATGGGTCATCCGCGTGGTGCGACGCTGATAGCGATCCAGGACGCCGGGAACCTGTTCTCGAAATGTCTTGCAGCAGTTCGATGTCAGGCACACCAGGCGGCGGACACGGACCTGCAACACCACCGCCCGACTGTCGAGCGGAACCTCGACCACGGTCCGGCGGTGGTAGGCATGCAACCGGGCTGAGTCCGTTCCGCAGCCAGGGCAAGCGGCCGGACCGCCCGGAGTCCTCGCCCGCACCAGGATCCGCTCGCCCTCATCGACAACATCCTCGACCACCAGTGGCCATATCCCTGAAAAGCCCACGGCTGCAGGCACATTCACCTCACGCACCGGAACATCGTGCCGTCACCGACGCGCAGTCACGACCGCAAGAGGGACAGAGCCGTTAATCCGACACTCCCGTGAGTTCGTCCGGACTCGGATGGCAACGGCCAGTTGATCTTCCGTCACCGTGCCCCGTCCGGCCGGTCAGCGCGGTACACAGCTGTGCGGACGTTGTGCGTTTTCGGGTGACGCGAGAGATCGGTCGAAGTAGGTGTCGGTGGTGCTGTGTTAGATGGCACTGTGAACGAACTGCTGCGCCGCCTTCCCGACATTCCGATCCTTCGTAACCGCTGTCGGGCGATGGCAATGCTCGATGCTGTTCTCAGCCCGGAGTGGGAGGCCCGCTACTACTCGTTCAACAGCCGCTGGGGCGATGCCGAAGAGATGGCTTCGATGCGTAACGGCTCCGGTGACGACTGGTTCATCGTCTTCTCCACCGTCGGTGTCTATGGCCGCGGGTTCGACCATGAAACACCCAATGCCCCAAAGGTACTCGATGCTGCGCCAGCGGTCTTCGGTCCCTACGTCACCGAGCCTGCGTTCGCCGATCACGACGGTTCGCCCCTTGCTACGGTGTGCTTCTGGCGTGAACCTCGCGACACCGGCTGGGGCGTGTCTGCCGCCGACCGTGGCGGTCGCGGATTGTTCGAGCTGCTGGTCGAAGGTACACCCGAGGGCTACCGGCAATGGGCCCAGGATTACTACGAGGCCGAGGTGAGCCTGGCGGCAGTCCAGCACGTGTACGCGCTGCTGCCACTGACGCCCACGGTGGTGACGGGGCTCAATCCTGATGCCGACCTCATCGATCTGGAGCCAGACATCATCGAAATCGGCTACCCACGTTGAGCATTCGATGCCCACCGGCCTTTGCCGCCCGCCCGATACCGTATCCGCCATCGGGCGAATAGTGACGGTAGGCGGGCCGAGGCTCCCGGTCCGGTCAGCGCGACCAGCGGCAGCTGCGGACGTTCTGCACCGCAGCGGGTTCCGGCCGCCGGCGCCTCGCGTTGGCCGGTTCGGTCAGCGCGGTATGCGGCTACTTAAGACTGGTGGTAGGACTTGATCCCGGCCAGGATCAGTCCCAGGTACCCGGTGGGAAGCTCTCTAATCGGCTGCCCGCCAGCAGTATCGGTGTGGCTCGCTAATGGCTTGCGTCCCTCCGGGTTACCGTGCGGGTGTGGCTGGAAAGGGGTCTGCTCGGGCTCGAAGTAGCGGTGCCTTCTCGCACGGATACCCCTCCGTCGATCTGGAAGGATACCGATGCCGGTCATCATCGGAATGGACCCGCACAAACGCTCGGCCACCATCGAAATCATCGATTCGAACGCGACGATCCTCGCTACCGGCCGTTACGGCACCGATACCGCCGGATACGGCGAAATGCTGACCGCCGCACAACGATTCCCGCAGCGCGTGTGGGCGATCGAGGGATGCAACGGTGTCGGTCGGCATGTGGCGCATCGGCTGATCGCCGACGGGAGACCGTCATCGACGTGCCCGCGAAACTGTCGGCGCAGGTGCGGGTGTTCGCCACCGGCAACGGACGCAAAACCGACCCGGTCGATGCGCATTCTGTCGCGCTGGCAGCGTTGCGGTCACCGAATCTGCATCAGGTACAGGCCGATCCGGAGCTGGTCGCGTTGGGTCTGCTGGTCGATCGTCGTGACGAGCTCGGTCGTGCCCGCACCGAACTGCTCAACCGGATCCACCGGCTGCTGTTGGAGTTGATACCCGGTGGCGCCAAGAGGTTCCTGTCGGCCAGGCAGGCCCGCGCCCTGGCCGAGGCTGTCGAACCCGGCGATGCTGCGGCGACAGTCCGGCTGCGGCTGGTGACAGAGTTGATCGACGACCTCGAGGTCGTCGACCGGAAAACCAAAGCCGCGGACAAAGAACTCGAACAACTGGTGGTCGCGCGCGGGTCGACCCTGATGGACCTGCACGGCATCGGCCCCTCCGGCGCGGCACGGCTTCTCGCCGATACCGACACCATCCACCGTTTCGCCTTCCGTGACCGGTTCGCGTCCTGGAACGGCACCGCGCCCTTGGACGCCTCCTCCGGCCAGCAGCAGCGGCATCGGCTCTCCCGCGCCGGCAACCGGAAAATCAATCATGTCCTGCACATCATGGCCGTGGTCCAACTACGTAACCCGACCCCGGGCCGGGTCTACTACGACGGCAAGAAAGCCGCTGGCAAGACCTCCATGGAAGCGATGCGCGCCTTGAAACGGCGCCTGTCCAACGTCGTCTACCAGCAGATGCTCACCGACCAGCGACGACGAGACGCGGCGAGCCCGGGAGGGCACTCGGGGGCGACTACTGACTCCAGCGCGACCGGCTCTACCCCGAACACCGATCCTTCGGACAAGCCACAACCCGGACTCACCACCACCCAGCCTAACCAACTGCAAACCGCCTCTTGACATAAAGGGGAGCCATTACCGGATGTTCTGCAGCGCACCAGGTTCCGGTCGCCGGCAGCCGCTGGACGGATCTGACTGGCCGCAGCATTACACAGACCAATCCAGAAGTGCGATCCTGACGTCCACGTGACGTGGATCGAGCGGTCCTACCACCGCCGGCGACGGCAGACCGCCCTCGGTCGTTTGACGCCGATCGAACCATGACCCCACCGGCCAGTCAGGCCACGTGATCACAGCTGTCGCCTGATAGTGCAGCAGTCCAGGATTCGGTGGCGGAGTAGCTGGAAGCCGGTCCTGCCGTACATCTGCCGTTTGATCAGCTTGGTCTTCGTGTTCACGCCCTCGATCGGGGCCGCTGCAGGGAAGGGTGAGGCCGGCGACGGCGTCGTCATGGTCCTGATCGAGACCGGTCAAGAAGGGTTCGAGTTCGGGCAGTCCGGCCTCGCGGACCTGTTTCATCCAGCAATCCATCCCCGGACGCCGAGCTGTGGCTGTAGCGGTCGGGGGCTTCGTCTCTGCGTGGCGTGGGGACCGGTGCACCACATACGATGATCGTCGGTCATCCGGCCACGGTTGGGTGGCTGCTGTGGAGATACGGATCCCGTCACCCCGCCTGGGCGGCCGGCCTGGTCTGGCTGGTGACCGACCGTGTCGGCTGGGCCGCCATCGCCCAGGCAGCCGACGGTCCTGGCATGTCGCCCGTCTCCGGAGGCCCGATCCCCGGAAACCAGGGTGTCAATCTCGTTGGGCGGGAACCAATTCCATGGCGCGGGCCAGGAACGGATAGCAGCCGGGTGCGTTCTTGTCGACCTTGGCGACCACGGCGCGTCTTGGGGCCATCGGCGAATCAGTCGTCGATGTCGTGCTGCGGGCATTCAGCCAGAGCGGTTCCTCGTGATCTCAGGAATGCCGGTGCCGGTGCCGGTGCCGTCGTCGAGCAGAGTGTTCGCCTGTGCGGGCTGCTCGGCCTGCGGGATGGCATGCGTCGCGGCGATGTGCACGTGCCAGGCTCACGCCGTAACGCAGACCCGGCTGCCTACCTGCTCACGCCCGAACAGTGGGTGCCGCAACGCACCGAATTCTGCCGCTTGGTCGACAACCGCCGATCCGGCCCGCGCGCTGGCGGCCGCTACCGACGAACTGCACGAAGTCCTCGCCCGACTCGGACATCCGAGGACCGTCGCGGTGTGGCAGCGGCGGCGGCTCGGCCGGCCGTGCCCACCGGCGGGTGCAGGTGGCTAGCCGGGGGTCGAGAGCTCGGCCAGGCCGCGTAGGCCCGCGGCGAGATCCTCGGGCGTGGGGGAGTGGTCGGGGTCGATGAGGTATTGGACCAGCAGGCCGCCGATGAGGGTTTGCAGGAGTGCGCCGATGGCGGGGTCGCCGGCGCCGAGGGCTTCGGTGAGGCCGGCGCGGGCTTGTTGTTGTGCGGCACCGGTTTCCGCGCGCAGGGCGGGGGAGTGCAGGGCCTGGGCCGCGGATTCGATATTGGCGGTCCAGATCACCCGGTCGGTGGTGAACGAGTCGATCAGTTTGTGCCAGAAGGTGTTCAGGCGGGCGGCCGGGTCGCCGGCCCGATCGGCGGGCAGGGAGTCGAGGATCTGCTGGACGGCGGCGGCGGTGGCCTCGAGCATGGCCTGGTTCAGTAGCTTGTCGCGGGTGCCGAAGTGGTAGTTGATGGCCGCGAGGTTGGCGCCGGAGGCGGCAACGATGTCGCGCACGGTGGTGCGGGCGTAGCCGCGGTCGGCCAGGCACTGCTTGGTCGCGGCGAGGAGATCTTCTCGGGTTCCCACGGCGGTAGAGCCTAGCACCGGGTGAAACGGTCGTTTGTAACAGTTGTTTCAAACAGATGTTTTGTACGTTCGTGTGAAACGTGTGTATGGTCGAGTTCGGCACGATCCATCACACGGAAGTACGAGCCTCGACATGACTCAGCAGAGACTGTTGTCCCCTTTCGAAACCAGCTATTTCGCCACCGACACCCGTCTCGGCAGCGTGCCGATCGGCGGGATGCCGCTGTTCATCGGCACCACCGTGCGCGGTGCGGTCGATCCCGCCGTGCTGCGGCGGGTGCTCGGCGAGCTCGCGGCCGGGCATGTGCTGCTGCGCAGCCGGGTCGTCACCGTGGCGGGGGTGTCGCGGTTCGATGTGGACGAGGGCTATGTGCCGCCGTTGGAGGTGCGCGACGGCGAGGTCGACGAGTACTGGGCACTGGTCAACACCCGCCCGGACTGGAGTGCGGGGTTGTTCCGGGCGGTGCTGCTGCGCGGGCCCGTGGACAGCCGCATCGTGCTGGTCATCCATCACGGGATCAGCGATGGGCGTTCGGCTTTCGCGCTGCTGGACGAGCTGTGGCGGCGCTACAGCGCACACTTCGCGGGAACGGCACTACCGCTCGAGGATTCGGATCGGGACCTGCTCGACGGGGTCGATCGACTGCTGGCGCGGGTCACCACCGACGCCGAGGTCGACGGATTCCTCGCGCAGGTAATGGAGATGGCGACGACCGTCGGGCCCGAGGGCGCGCCGCGGACCCTGCCGCACGACGGCGACGGGTCGGGCGATCCCGGCGGGCGATTGGCGTTGCGCCGCATCGAATTGTCGCCCCGGCACACCGGCGAGCTGGTGGAGGTGGCGCGCGCACAAGCGATCTCGGTCAACAGCTTGCTCGCCGGCGCCGCCCTGGCGGCGGTGCGCGCCGAGCTCGCCGAGGACGGGCCGCTGCCGTTGATGTGCGGGCATGCCGCAGATCTGCGGCCGGAACTGTCGCCGCGACTGCCGGTCTCGACGATGCTCAATTGCGCCTCGGGGGCGGGAACCCCGACGCTGGTGGATCGGGATGCCGATCCGCGGGCACTGGGCGCGGTGGTCGACGCGACCATGCGGCAGATGCTGGACACACGGTTCCCGGCGCTGTTCATGCGGGCCGCGCAGCGGGCGCTGGCGCCGGAGGTGGCGGCGATGCTGTCGGGTGCGCCGGCGATCGCACTGTCGAATATGGGCCGGCTGCCCGCGCATCCGATGCCGCCGGGCCTGGAGTTCGTGCGGGACGAGGTTTTCGCGATGGCTGCCGGTATGCCGCCGAAGATGACGATCTTCACGGTCGGAGATCGGCTGACGATTCAGGTGGAATACGACACCGCCGAGCACAGTCACCGCCAGATGGGGCGGATCGCCGAGTCGATGAGCGATCTGCTGGCCCGGGTGACCTGGACGGCCGCCGCGCGCGGGTGACACCACCGGCGAGGCGGCGCCCATCGCAGTGGACGCGAAAACGGCTGTGGGCCTGGACGACTCGTCCAGGCCCACCTCTGTTCCGGTGGCGTGCCCCCGGATCAGCTCATATTGATCACGCCGTCCGGCGGCGGGGTCAGATACAGCGCGGCGATCTCGGTGGCGTACTTGGCCGCGATCGGGTTGCGCTTGAGCTTGAGGGTCGGGGTGAGTTCGTCACCGCCGGGCTCCCAGCCCAGATCCAGGATGGTGAAGCGCTTGATCTGCTCCACCCGCGAGAGCTTGGCATTGGCCGCGGCGACCGCGGCCTTGATCTCGGCGACGATCTCCGGGTGCGCGGCCAGGGTCTTCAACTCGGCGTCGGGGGTGCCCAGGGCCTTGGCCCGCACCACCGCGGTGTCGGGGTCGAGCACGATGAGCGCGGCGATGAACGGCTTGGCGTCACCGATCGCCACCACCTGGCCGACCAGCGAGGACACCGCCTTGACGGTGTTCTCGATATTGGTGGGAGACAGGTTCTTTCCCGCCTCGTTGATGATGAGTTCCTTCTTGCGGTCCACGATGGTGATGTAGCCGTCGCCGTCGATGGTGGCGACGTCACCGGTGTGCAGCCAGCCGTCGCCGTCGATGGCCTCGGCGGTCTTGTCGGACATCTTGCGGTAGCCGTGGGTGACGATGCCGCCGCGGACGAGCAGTTCCCCGTCCTCGCCCAGGCGAATCTCCAGCCCGCGCAACGGAACACCGACGGTGCCCGGCTTCGGCTTGGCCAGCGGGGTGTAGGTGCCGACGCCGGAGGTCTCCGACATGCCCCACACCTCGGTCACCGTGAAGCCCAGGCCCAGCAGGTATTCCAGGGTCTCCGGCGGGATCGCGGCCGCACCCGAGGCGGCGACGCGCAACTCGTCGAAGCCCAGGGCGTGACGCAGCTTCGACAGCACCAGCGCGTCGGCCAGCTTGTGCTGCACATCCAGCAGCGGGCCGCGGCCGGTGCCGGCCAGATCCGCGCGGGCGGCCTGCGCGCCGACCCCGAGTGCCCAGTTGGCGAGGGCCTTCTTCACCGGGCTGGGCTCGGTGGCGAGCTTGGCGTCGATCCCGGCCTTGATCTTCTGCCACACGCGCGGCACGCCGAAGAACGCGGTCGGGCGGGCGTCGGGCAGGGCGGCGGCGATCTCGCGGGGGTCGGGCACGCAGGTCATCTGCACGCCGGTGAACAGGTTGGCGCAGTGGCCCGAAATGCGGTCGGCCACATGGGCGGCCGGCAGGTAGGACACCGAGCGGTCGTCGAGGCCGACGGTCAGCGGGCCCTCGACCAGGCCCACGATCTGGGCCACCACATTCGCGTGGGTGAGCTCCACGCCCTTGGAGGGGCCGGTGGTGCCCGAGGTGTAGATCAGCGTCGCGACATCGTCGGGCTGCACCGCCTGCCAGGCGGCATCGAAGTCGAAGTCCGCCTTGGGCGCGGCCTCCACCTCGGCCAGGGTCAGCGTGCCCGCCGCCGAACCCTCCACCAGCACAATGTGTTCCAGCTCTACGCCCGCCCCGCGCACCACGTCCAGGAACGCGGGCTCGGTGATCACGAGCTTGTTCTCGGCATTGGTGAACAGGTGCGCGATCTGCTCGGCGGAGCTGGTGTTGTAGATCGAGAACGGCGTCGCCCCAACGTGCAACGCCGCCGTGTCGACCAGATTGAATTCCGGCCGGTTGGTCAGCATGATCCCCACGGTGTCCCCGCGCCCCACCCCCAATCCGGCCAGTCCCGCCGCGATGGCGCGCACCCGTTCCCCGTACTCGCGCCAGGTGATCTGCTGTGTCCCCCCGACGGTCCGCAATGCCACCTGCCCCGGCCGCAGCGTCAATGTCTCCTGGAATGCCTGCGGAATCGTGTGAACGGTTTTCCCAGATGCGTGCGCATACCCGATGTCAGTCGTCATAACCCTTTTCCCGATTGCCTCTCGCTTCGCCCGCCACATGCGCACCCACCTGCGCGAACCCCGACGTCCGAGAGAACGACCAACCCGATCACGCGATGGCCACGCGCCGTCTGTGGCGCGGCTCACTCATCGTAACCAGATCATCACCGTTGTGTCGTGGGCTACACGGCCACGTCGGTGGCCGAAATTACCGATCCTGGTGGCGGGCGGCGGAATCGAAGCTGCGCCCCCGCTGTCCGGCCACCGGGTCCCGCCCGATGCCGGCATGCCGCCCCGGATAAGCGCTGCGCCGTTCGGCTTTCGCCGCCATGTACAGCGCCGCCTGCGGACTGCGCGGCTCGGTCTCGAGCGGCACCGCCGTCACGATCAGCCCCGCATCGCGCACCGCGCCAACCTTGTCCGGGTTGTTGGTCATCAGGCGCACCGACCGCAGGCCCAGCGCGGCCAGCGCGTACGCGGCATGGTCGTAGGTGCGGGAATCGTCGGGATGCCCCAGGCGGCGATAGGCATCGAAGGTATCGGCCCCGGTCTCCTCGCCGAGATGCAATCCCATCGCCTTGACCTCGAGGCCCGCGCCGCGGCCCTCCTGCTCGAGATAGATGAGCACACCCTGCCCGCCCTCGCCCTGGATGAGGTCCATGGCCAGCTCGAGCTCGGGTCCGCAGTCACAGTCCTGGGAGCCGAGCACATCGCCGTAGAGACACCGGGAATGGATGCGTACCAGGCAGTCATCCGCCGGCTCCCCGAAGATCAGCATGTGCCCGACACCGGTTTCGTCGTGCACTTCCTTCACCCGCACCCGCAACTCACGCCCCTTCCGGAGCAACGAATGTGCGGTTGCCTGAAGCTCTTTCACGCCTGGTCCACCTGCCGCCCTGCCTCTGGCAATTATGGCCGAGCGGTCGATTTCAGGACATGAGTTGTCCGAAGAGCTCAGAACCCGGAGAGGCGACTCCGCATCAGGCGGGCCCGGGCACGCAGCAGCCGGGTGCGCTGGGGAGCCCAGCAGCCCACCGCCAGTCCGGCGATGGCCGCCGCGGCCGCCACCACCGGGACGATCCACTCGACGCCGGTGCCGTGCCCGACAACACCGGCCACGGCCGCGCAGGTGGCGCCGAACGCCGTGGCGAACGCCGCGTTCGACAATGCGCGCAGAGTACGGAGGACGCCCCAGCCCTGGGGCAGCTTGTGCCCGCGGTATTCGCGCTTGGCCTGAAGGTACTGATACACCCACGGATTGCGGGGCAGGATGAGCAGCGGCACCGGCTGCACCTTCACGCCGACGGCACGCAATTGCTCGACCTTGTCGGGATTGTTGGTCAGCAAGCGCACCGAGGCCAGTCCCAGATTCAGCAGCATCTTCGCGGCGGCGGTGTAGGTGCGCGAGTCCGGGGACAGCCCGAGCCGCGCATAGCTGGCGAACGTGTTCAGCTGCTCGCGCTGACTCAGCGAATATCCGCGAGCCTTGCCGACCAGGCCCGCTCCGCGGCCCTCCTGTTCGAGGTAGAGCAGCACCCCTCGGCCCTCGGCCTGGATCATGTCCATGGCCAGGTCGAGCTCGGGGCCGCAATCGCAGTCGTCGGAATGCAGAGCGTCGCCGTATAGGCAACGCGAGTGAATACGAACCAGACAGTCCGGTTCGATTCGACCGAAAACCAGCGCGTGACCGAGACTTTCGTCGGAATCGAGCGGAATCACCCGCACGGTGATGCTGCGGCCGTAGCGGGTGAAGACATGCTCGGTCTCATCATGCAGCGACTGCACGTTCGCTGTCGTCAAGCGATCCTCCGGTCGGGGATGGGATGCACAGTGGTGAGGCGATCACGAATCACGGGCACACGACGAGCCGCGAGCGATCGTATATCGGGCGCGGGAACCGCGCCCTGTTTCACGCGGGATCATTCCGGTGTCGACGCGTCGGCGTCCGGTCTACCTGCGACGATGGCGTCGATGGCGTCCGCGGACGGCATGGCGGCCGGGGCGGGACGACCGGCCGGCACTTGCGCGGCGCGCCGGATGAGGTCCGCCATTGCCGCTGTTGCCCAGACGAAATCGGCGGTTTCCGCGCAGCGGTCATGAGTGACCAGCCGATAGGTCAAAGCGGCGGAGAAGGCCGAGGCCGCACCGGTGACACCCGGCATGGGGTTGTCGAAGCGCGACACCTCCACGGTCCGTGCGCCCGGGTGGTGGATGGTGCATCGCGATCGCTCGATGACGACGACCGCACCCACACCACGCTTCAGCAACCAGGCCGCGACGGTCTCCGGCGGCTCGTCGGGCCGCAGTGCCGCGAGTTCCTCGGGTGAACCCACCAGATAGTCGATCGCGGACAGATTGACACTCATCGCGTGCGTGAGTGGGCGCTTGGGAGTCGCGTTCACGATCAGCCAGGGCGAGCTCGCCGCATCGACAGCGTTGTTCTGCGCGCTGACCGCCTCCAGGGCCCGCTCGATGACCGCCACCGACTGCTCGAAGGTCAGGACGACCGCGGTGACGTCGGTGATCGCCTGCAGATTGGACGCGACCTCGAGGTCCGCGGAGGCGAGCTGGGTACGACCGGCCTTGGCCGCGATGTTCGTGTAGTCCGCGCCGTCCTGCGGTGTGATCACGACCGTCACCGGGGTGCTGGCGCCCGGCACGACCTTGATCAGACTCGTATCGACGCCCTCCTGGGCGAGGTATTCCAGAATCTCGGCGCCTTCGCTGTCCTGACCGATCGCGGTGAGCAGGCGGGTGTCGAGCCCGAGGCGGGAGAGCGCGACCGCTCGCGTGAGCCCCTTCCCGCCCGGGCGCCGCCGGAAGTCTCCCCACATATCGATGCCCGGCGCGGGGAAGTGGTCCGTTTCGACGGCCATGTCCATGACCGCGTCACCGATGATCGTCACCGTTTGCCGTTCCGCCGCTTCGGGATCGGATTCCGAGGTCAGCAGCGTCGCCAGCGCGGTGAACGCCTTCTCCTCCGGGGCATCGCGGATGGTGCGGACGCTCGGCGCGGCGGGAATGGCTGTCGCACCTACCGCCTCGTGCAGCCGGCGCCAGTGCAGGGTGAGATAGCGGCGGCGGTCCATGAGTTTCTCGCCGTACAACTTGGCGAGATCGATGCCCTGCGGCCGATTGGCATCACCGAACAACCCCAGGCACAGCTCGGCGTCGACGATCAATCGGTCGGTGCTGTCCAGTTTGCATGCCGCGTGCCGAAGCGCCTCGGTCAGCGCACCCTCGGAGGTGGTTCCACCCAGGTGAGCGTAGCGACGAACCACGCTGAGCCGCAGCAGACTCCGGGTGTCGACCTGAGTCTTCTGGATCCGCCCGGAGCGCAGGCCCGCCCGCGTGCGCAGGCTCTTCAGTACCGCGACGACCGCGAAGACAGCGTTGTCCGGCGCCACGATGGCGGCTCCGGGGCCGTGAGGAATGTTGTCGGTGGCCATCAGACCCCAAGAATACCGCCGAACATGTTTAGTGAACAGCCAAAACGTCAATTCGGTTGTCGCAGCGGCAAATGCCGGGTACGAGCGGCAAAAACCACAGAGCCCGGGCAAATGCCATACTGATGGTGGCGAAGTACCGTGCCCACCAGGCAGGTTCGGGAGGTCCGGTGTCCGGAGTGCTTCTACTGATTCGACACATCCGCCGGCACAGACGCGGGGCGACCAGCGAGTGCGATGCGGAGCAGGACATCGATGTCGCGGTGGGCTAGGACGGAATCCGTCCGCGCCGCGACCGACACCATCCATCCCTGTCGCCAATCGCGCTGGCCGACACCATCATTCGCAGGCGACGGCCCACCGGCCGGTCGCCTTTCGAGGGTCGGCCGGTACCGGCATCCAGCGGCCGCGCGAGGGCGACACCCTTTCCGCCCCGGGGGCCACCGTGATCTATCCCAGTGTCAACTCGATCACCAGCAGCATCGCAGTCTTCGAATGGGCGCAGCGACGCCCGGACTGCCCGGAACCGGCATGGGAGCTCAGCTGGCGGTCTCGGCCGTTGCTGACTCGCGAACAAGCGCTGGCGGCAATGGAACTCACCGAAATCCTGTGCACCCCGCTCGTCGGCTCCGGCACGGTGTGGCAGCGCGTGCAGAGCATCGCCGCCGAACTCGACATCGATATCGAAGCAGCCTGCGACATCCTGCGCAGGCGCCGGCAGGAACGGGGGGACTCGTGACCATCTACGCTACCGACGACTGGACGATGACCAGCGACGTCACCGGAGAGAACGCCGTGCGGGTCGCCGACAGGTGGACCTTGGCGTGGCGGTGCAGCTGGCTGCCGGATCGGCTGCTGACCCGCGCCCAGGCGCTGGCGGCCATGGTCCTGGCCGAAATCGTCGCCGTCGATCCGTATCCGCGGGACGAAATCGTCCAGGGCCGCCTGATCGCCAGCGCGGGCGAACTGGGGATTCCGGTGGAGCAGGCGATGTTTCTGCTGCGCCGGCGGTCGGCATGAGCAGAGGCGACGCCGGAAACGGGGTCGTGACGATCTTCGACCGCGGTACCGCCCGTGGGTCGACAACGGGGAAAGGAGTTGGCACAGCCGACATTCAGGGCGGGAGCAGGAGACTCGATGACGTTGCGACCGACCAGCATTCGATGAGGGAGCAGACAGCCCGGCGCGGGACGTCGACCGCGACCGAGCGCACCACAGCGCGAACGGGCAGCGATCCTGCCGCGGGCGTGCACGGCCGAGGGAGGGCCCCATGATCGACATCACCACGACCGCCATGACCAGCACCATCAGCCCCGAGTATGCGATCCGCGAGCACCGGGGCAGCGAAGCGGTCTGGCGCCTGAGCTGGCTTCCGACCCACCGGCTCACCCACGAACAGGCCCGCGCCGGAATGGAATTGGACGAAATCCTGTCCGATCCGGCCGTCGTCTACGACGAAGCCGCCCACCTGTGCGCCGCCGACCTGGCCACCCGAGTCGGCATCGGCGTCGAACGCGCGGTACTCCTGCTCGCGCAACGCCTGGCCGCACGGATGTACCGCCAGGACACTCCCCGAGAGACCGACGAGGAGGACGAACGACCCGAATCGATCGTCGCAGGATGGGCAGCCACCGCCCACCGTCCTTCGACGACAGGCGCCCGCTCCCGCCACCTGTGGGCCTGACCGACCTGGCCCGCACGACGATTCGCCGCACCCGATCGGTCCCTATGAGGCGTAGGGCCGCCGCCCCTGCGAGGTCAGTGGCCGGGATCGGTTGTCAGGCGCGGGTTTTGTGTTCGGCGCCGACCGCGTCGGCCAGGGTGGTGTAGCCGTGGGCGCGGAGTTTGGCGGCGAGGCCGCGGTGGATGTGCTTGGCCCACAACGGGCCGCCGTAGATGAAGCCGGTGTAGCCCTGGAGGAGGGAGGCGCCGGCGAGGATGCGTTCCCAGGCCTGGTCGGCGGTTTCGATGCCGCCGACGGAGATGAGGGTGAGTTCGCCGCCCACTCGGCTGTAGAGGCGGCGCAGCACTTCGAGGGAGCGGTCGGCGACGGGGGCGCCCGAGAGGCCGCCTGCGCCGATCGGTTCCACGTCGGCGGCGGGGGTGGCCAGGCCGTCGCGGCGGATGGTGGTGTTGGTGGCGACGATGCCGGCCAGGCCGAGTTCGACGGCGAGGTCGGCGACGGCGTCGATGTCCTCGTCGGACAGGTCGGGGGCGATCTTGACCAGGACGGGGACCGAGACGGTGTCGAGGACCGCCTGCAGGATCGGGCGCAGCGAGGTCACCGCCTGCAGGTCGCGCAGGCCGGGGGTGTTGGGGGAGCTGACGTTGACGACCATGAAGTCGGCCAGCGGGCCCAGCAGTCCGGCGGAGATGGCGTAATCGCCCGCGGCGTCCTCGGGTTCGACGATCTTGGTCTTGCCGATGTTGGCGCCGATGGGGACGCCGCCGGGCAGGCGGTGGGCCAGGTGTTCGGCGGCGGCGGCCGCGCCGAAGTTGTTGAAGCCCATGCGGTTGATGAGCGCCCGGTCCGCGGGCAGGCGGAACAGCCGGGGGGCCGGGTTGCCTGGTTGTGCCTGGGCGGTGACGGTGCCGATCTCGGCGTAGCCGAAACCGAGCGGGCCCCACGCGTCGACGCCGTCGGCGTTCTTGTCGAAGCCGGCGGCCAGACCCAGCGGCGCGGGGAAGTCCACGCCGAACACGCGGGTGCGCAGGATCGGATCGTCGGCCACCAGCAGCCTGCCGGTCAGCGCGCGGCCCGGGGCGAAGCGGGTCGCGAGCCGCATGGCGGCGAAGGCCAGATGGTGGATGCGTTCCGGCGGCAGCAGGAACATCACCTTCAGCAACAGGCTGTACAGGCGCTCGTACATGGGGGGTTACATCACCGCCTCGGGTGTCGGGGATAGCAGGGGGGTCGTCTTGCGGCGGCGCAGCAACACGCGACGGCTGCCGTCGGTGTAGGCCCGCACCCGCGACAACTCCCAGCCACCGTATTCGGCGTGGATGGACAGTCGCATGGAGGCGGTGACCCTGCTGATGCCGGGCGGCAGCCGCAGGGGCACGTATTCCCATTCGTCGCTGGATTCCTCCCAGCCCTCCGGCAATGTGCGCGATTGATGCGCCGATCGTGAGGCCCGAGCCATCACTGCCCTCTCTTCCGCTGGTCCGCGCCGATCCGTTGCAGACCGTCACCGGTCGCGGATCCCACGAACATGTCACCGGTGCGGCCGTCGATGGTCACCGCGTTGGGCTGGCGCACCGTCGGGTAGCGCCCCACCTCTACCGGTATACCCGTCGACAGGTCGTAGCCGACGACTTCGTTGCTGCCTGTCAGCGTCACCCACACGGTCTCGGACCGCTGATCGTAGGCGAGTGCGTAGGGCGAAGAGCCTACCGGGAAACGCTGGTGCAGGACCAAGGGATCGGCGGTGTAGACCAGCAGTTCCTGCCCGGCGGTGTCGGTGACGAGGCGGCGGCCGAAGTGGTCGCCGATCATGTTCGACGCCCCGTCGCCCGCGCGCAGCGACAGCCCGAGCTTGCTGGAGCCGTCGAGTTGGACGATGGCGGTCTGGCGGCGATCGAGCACGACCACCGCGCCGTCGCCGGCCTCGACGGCATCGGCGGAGGACAGGCCCGAAATGGTGTGGCGCACAGTGCCGTCCGCGTCCAGCAGCAGCACCTTGCCGTTGGCCAGGCCCGCCACCAGCGAGCCGTCGGGGCGCAGCGCCACCGCGTGCACGTCGCCGTCTATCGCGATCTCGGTGACCTTGGCCGAGGCGGCGTCGATGCGGAGGATCCTGCCGGGCACCGCGACGAGGATCTCGCCGGGCTTGCCGAGGGCCAGCGTGGCGGCCTTGCCGGGCAGCGGGACATCGGTGGTCCGGTGGTTGCCGGGCGTGGCGGTGTCGGTGAGCCGCAGCACGGGTTTGTCGCCGGCGGTGGTCGCGGCGGCCAGGATTCCGGTGGCCGGTTCGGAGACCAGCAGCGAGATCGGGGTGCTGGGGGTCACCTCCCCGGCGGGGGCCGCGGTGGCCGCGGGCGCGGCGGCGGGGGTGGCCGGGTCGCGAGTGGCGTTGTCGGCGTTGTTCTCCTGGGAGGAACAGCCCGCCAGCAGGGTCACCACGGTCACACCCGCGAGGGCTGAACCGATCCAGCCGCGACGGCGCATGCAGCGAACTCCTTACTGACCGAACTGACCGACGAAATCATGCGTGCTCTCTTATCTGACCATGATCCGTCACCACACCCGACAAGCGGGGGTCTTCGCGGCGGTGTGCCGCGCGCCTCCCGGGCCGATTTGCATGATGTGACATGGGCTTTCGGTGGCGCTGTCGGCCGGTGCGGTTACCGTGGAAGGCAAAAGCGTGCTGTATCAGGGAGATCTGTTGGTAGCCGACCGCACTCCGGGCTTCACCGTCGAAGACGTGACGGTGGGTCGTTACGCGCACGGGTTCGGGGTCACCGCGGACGGGCGGTCGTTCGCCTTCCGCACCCACCGTGCGACCCTCACCCTCGAGATCTACCGGCTCGGGCTGGCCACCGCCGTGCCCGGCCCCGAGGACGTCGAAGCGGTGGCGCTGGCGCCGGTGACCGATATCGATCTCGACGACGAGCGCAGCGTGGTGGCGCTGGTGCGCGATCTGATTCCGCAGGCCACGCCGGTACCGGCCGCGCAGCTGCGGGAGGCCGTCACGGTGCGGGCACTGCTGGGCCGGCTCAGCGCGGTCATCGACGGCATGTGAGCCGCTCGCACGGAACCGGGTGTCTGTGACACAGGAATCACCCTCGGACGCGGCGCGTGACAAACTAACGGCACACAACCGCAGTTCGAGCTGACGAGGATGTTGATGCGACTTCGACGACCGGCCGCCGCCGCGCTCCTGTTGACCGTGCTCGGCGCGTCGATCGCCGCGTGCGGCGGGGGCGACGACGAGTCCAAGGTGGCCCAGGCACGGTCCTCGGCGTACGCGGCACTGAGTTCGTCCTCGGCGGCCGCGGCCGCGCAGAGCAGCGCCAACAAGCCGGCCATCCCGACCGCGCAGGAGCTGGACGCGCAGATCAAGAGCGCGCTGGATCCGAATCTGCCCGACAGTGACCGGACCGCGCTGATCGAGGACGGGCAGGCGTTCAAGGACGCGATCCCGGACATGTACAAGGCGCTGGCCGATCATCCGCGCGCGGTGTACGGGGTCAAGGATCCGGTGTTCGACAACCACGACGGCACCCTGACCGCGACGCTGAGCCTGGACAAGGACGGCACCGGCACCGATGTGCGCACCACGGTGGTGCATTTCGTGTACAGGGACGGGCACTGGAAGATCTCGCGCACCGACCTGTGCGGCATCTTGCGTTCGGCCGACTACAAGACCGCGGCCTGCGGCTGATGCTCGAGGCCGGATCCCTGCGGTGGGGGCGGCTGATCCACCGTTTCCGGTTCGTGGTGTTCGCCGTGTTCGGTCTGGTCGTGCTGGCGTCGGGGTGCTATGGGCGGGACCTGGGTGATCACCTCACCCAGGAGGGCTGGTTCGACGAGTCCAGTCAGTCGGTGGCGGCGTCGAAGCTGGCCGATGCCACCTTCGGGCGCGACACGGACGCGGATCTGATCGCCATCTACACCGCCCCGCCCGGGCTGACCGTCGACGACGAGCCGGTGCGGTCGGCGGTGGCGGCGGAGTTGACCCGGCTGCGCACCGAGCATCCCGATCGGATCCTGAAGATCGACTCGTATTGGGACGGCGCGCTGATGGGGCAGTTCGCCGACGCCTCGCGCACGCACGCCTTCGCCAGCATCGGGCTGCGCGGGGCCGGCGGCACCGACACGGTGAACAACTATCTGGCCATCAAGAGCGAATTCCACGCGGGCGCAACCGGTTCCGGGCCCGGCGGGACGACGGTGCAGCTGGCCGGACTGCAGCCGGTGGTGGAGGGCATCAATACCGGCATGCAGGACGACATCCACCGGGCGGAGCTGATCGCGCTGCCGCTGGTGGCGATCCTGCTGTATTTCGTGTTCGGCGGGGTGGTGGGGGCGCTGCTGCCGGTGCTGATCGGCGGCATGACGATCCTGGGCAGCCAGGGCATCATGCGGCTGCTGACGAATCATCTGCAGGTCAACGTGTTCGCCTCGGCGGTGGTCACGCTGGTGAGCCTGGGGCTGGCGATCGACTACGGGCTGTTCGCGGTGACCCGGTTCCGGGAGGAGCTGGCGGCGGGCCGCAGTGTCGAGGAGGCGGCCGCGCGGACGGTGGCGACGGCCGGGCGGACGGTGTTGTTCTCGGCGGCGATCATCGCGGTGAGCCTGGGCGCGTTGTTCATCTACCCCAATGGTGTGCTGCGGTCGGTGCCGCTGGGCGGTATCTCCTCGGTGCTGCTGGCGGCGGTGCTGTCGGTGACGGCGCTGCCGGCGGTGTTGTCGATCGTGGGGCGGCGCATCGATCTGTGGGGATGGCACGGACTGGCCAGTGTGCGCACCGCCGAGCAGATCGATGCCGGATTCTTCTCGCGGCTGGCGCTTTTCGCGATGCGCAAGCCGTGGCGGGTGATCGTGCCGGTGGTGCTGATGCTGCTGGTGCTGATCCTGCCGTTCCGCAGTATCGAGTTCGGGGGGCTGAGCGAGCGGTATCTGGCCTCGGACAATCCGGCGCGGGTGGCGCAGCAGGACTTCGACCGCATGTTCCCGCAGTTCCGCACCGAGCCGTTGAAGCTGGTGGTGGTGGGCGCGAATCCGCAGCAGCTCTCGGATATCCGCTACGCCGCCAATCAGATGGTCGGCCCGGAGATGACGGGGCCGTTCGATCCGGCCGCGCCGACCAAGGATCAGGTGACGGTGCTGGCCAGCGGGCTGCGCGACAAACGCGACGCCGACAGCGTGATCGCGGCGCTGCGCTCGATCCCGCAACCGGACGGGGTGCACGTGATGGTCGCGGGTGTGCCCGCGCTGGAACGGGATTCGATCCAGGGATTGATCAAGGGGCTGCCGCTGCTGGCGGCGATCCTGGTCGTGGCGGCGATCGCGTTGATGTACGCGGCGTTCCGGTCGCTGGTGCTGGCGATCAAGGCGGTGGTGATGAGCGCGCTGAGCCTCGGCGCCACCCTGGGCGTGCTGACCTGGATCTTCGTGCAGGGCCACGGCGCGAGCCTGTTCGACTTCACGCCGGGCCCGCTCATGTTCGCGGTGCTGGTGCTGATCGTGACGGTGCTGTTCGGCCTGTCGACCGACTACGAGGTGTTCCTGCAGTCGCGGATGGCCGAGGCGCGCGCGGCGGGCGCCGAGGCGCCCGAGGCGATCCGCTACGGCATCGCCCACACCGGCGGTGTGATCACCTCGGCCGCGGCGATCCTGATCGTGGTGACCGGGGCGTTCGGGTTCTCGGATCTGGTGCTGATGAAATACATTGCCTACGGCATGATCGCGGCACTGGTGTTGGACGCCACCGTGATCCGCATGCTGTTGACTCCTGCGGTATTGAAGTTGGTCTGGCGATGAGCGTGCTCAAAGGCGCGAACCTGTTGGTGATGTTCCTGCTGGAACTGTTGGTGCTGGGTGCGGCCGCGTGGTGGGGGTTCACCGTGTCGGCCCCGATCGCGGTGCGGGTGCTGCTGGGGCTGGCGGCCCCGGCGGTGTTCATCGTGGTGTGGGCGCTGTTCGGTGCGGCCAAGGATCCCCGGTTCCCGCAAACCGGTTGGCGGCGTGTCGTTTTGGAGGTCGTGTGGTTCGGCGCGGCGGCGGTGCTGCTGGGCCTGGCCTGGACTCCGGTCGCGGGTGTGGTGATGTTCGCGGTGTGGCTGGGCAACGGCGCGCTGCGGCTGCTGTGGGGTCAGCAGCAGCTCTGATCAGTGCTGCCGCCGTGCGAGCCGGGGCGAATGCGCCTGGCCCGCACGGGTTGCGGCGAATCAGCCGCGGACGGGCAGCACCAGTTGCGCGCCGGTCACCGGGTGGTCGAAGACGTCGACCGGGTGCTGGTAGACGCGGGAGAGCAGTTCCGGGGTGAGGATCTGGCGGGGCGGGCCGTCGGCGGCGATGCGCCCGGCTTCCAGGACCGCGACCCGGTCGGCGTAGGCGGCGGCGACACCGAGATCGTGCAGCACGACCACGACGGCCGCGCCCGCGGCGGCACGCTCGCGCGCCAGGTGCAGCACCTGCTCCTGGTGGCCGAGATCGAGTGCGGCGGTGGGCTCGTCGAGCAGCAGGGTCGCGGTGTCCTGGGCCAGTACCCGGGCCAGGGCGACGCGGGCGCGTTCGCCGCCGGACAGGGCCGGGAAGGGGCGCTCGGCGAAGCGTTCGACGTCGGTGGCGGCCATAGCGGCGGCGATCGCCTCGTCGTCGTGGTCCTGGCGGCCGGTACGTGCCCACGGGGAGCGTCCCATGGCCACCACTTCGCGTGCGCGGAACGGGAATCCGACGGTGTGCGATTGCGGCAGCACCGCGCGGCGGCGCGCCATGTCCAGATGGGTCCAGTGGGTCAGGGCGTGCCCGTCGAGTTCGACACTGCCGCCGGAGAGTTCGAGTTCCCCGGCAAGGGCGGCCAGCAGTGTGGACTTCCCGGCGCCGTTGGGTCCGACCAGCGCCACGATCTGCCCGGCGATCACCGGGAAGTCGATGCCCTCGAGGACCGTGCGGTCGCCGCGCTTGGCACTGACGTTGCGGGCGCGCAAGGTGACCGCGCCCGGTTCGGGTGTCTCCGGCAGTGCGGGGGCACGTCCGAGAATCGTTGCCAGCTCGCGCAGGCCGCTCATGCCCAGCCTCCCGATCGTGCGCGGGTGCGGCGCAGCAGCCAGAAGAAGAACGGCCCGCCGACCAGCGAGGTGATCATGCCCAGCGGCAGGTCCGCGTTGTGGACCAGGGCACGGGCGCCGATGTCGGCGGCGACGAGCACCGCCGCGCCGAGGATCGCCGACAGCGGAATCAGCACCCGGTGTCCGGGCCCGACGAGCATGCGCACCAGGTGCGGCACGATCAATCCGACGAACAGGATGATGCCGGTGAACGCGACGCCGGCGGTGGCGAGCACCGCGACAACGACGATGATGTTGCGCCGCAACCGTTCCACGTCGACCCCGAGGTGGCGGGCCGCGGATTCACCGAGGGCGAGCAGGTCCAGACGCGGGGCCATCCAGATCGCGGCCGCGATGCCCAGCAGGGTCAGCGGCCACACCACGTTGACCGCCTGCCAGCTGGCGCCGTTGAGACTGCCCATCTGCCAGAACACCAGCTGATCGCGGGCCGCCGGGGATGCCTTGAACAGCAGGAACGAGATGACACCACCGGCGAAGGCGTTGATGGCGACGCCGGTGAGAATCAAGGTCACCACCTCGGTGCGCCCGCCCGAGCGCGAGAGCAGATACACCAGCAGGGTGGTGCCCAGCCCGGCGACGAACGCGCCCGCCGCCACCGACCAGGCTGCGGTGAACGCGCCGCCGACCACGATGACCGCACCCGCCCCGACGGCCGCGCCTGCGGACACGCCGATGACGCCGGGTTCGGCGAGCGGGTTGGCGAACACGCCCTGCAGCAGCGCGCCCGCGGTGGCCAAGGCGGCGCCCACGAGCACCGCGAGCACGACGCGCGGGAACCGTACCTCCCACAACGTCACGTAGCCGGCGGGATGGTGGGGCAGCGGCCCCCAGTCGAGCCCGATGCGGTGGAACACGCTGCCCGCGACCTCGGCGGGGCTGGTCGGCACCTGCCCAATGGCCGCGGAGATCAGGGCCAGCACCACCAGCCCGGCCAGGCCCGCGGCGAAGATCAGCATGGTGCGCGGCCGGCGGCGCCGACCGGCCGGAGCCGGGTCCACGCTCGCCGGCAAACGGTGTGCGGCAACCGATTCCCTCTCCGAATCGGCGACCTCGACTGCCCCGCGACCGGTGGCCGGGCTGCCGGACTCCACGGCGGCAGCCGGGTTCGCCCGCTCGGCCATCGCCCGCTCGGCCTCGTCGCGCTCGCCCGGGGGCGAGATCGGCTCCTGTGCACTGGGCCGGTTCGCCGCGCGGTCGGCGGCCGGGTCGGTCCCGTCGCCGTCCGGTGTGGCGGCAGCGCCGGGCGGGCCGGCCGAATCGGGTTGCGGGGTCCGGGGGTCGGTCATGCGTTGCTCGTGCCGTAGACGGCCTTGACGAGGGCGGCCAGGACGCGGCCGGTGTCGGGGCCGAAGGACAGCAGGACGGCGTCGGACATGTCGACGACGCGGCGGTCACGTCCGGCGGGGGTCTGGGCGACGCCGGGGATCTTCTCCAGACCGTCGATGCCGCCGACGGAGGCCAGGCCGTCGCTCATGAGCAGGAAGACGTCCGGGGCGGCGGCGATCATGGCTTCGCTGGTGATGGGCAGGAAGTCCTGGGTGATGCCAGAGGCGGTGCCGGCGTCGATGCCGCCGAGGGCGGTGATCAGCGAGTCGGCGCCCGAGCCGGGTCCGGCGATCATGGTGATGGCGGTGCTGCGCAGGTACAGGAACGCGATCTTGGGCTTCGAATTCTGGTGTGGCACCGAGGCGGTGGCCGCGGAGATCTCGTCGCGGGTGCGCTGGGCCAGGGCCTTGCCGGCGTCGGGGACGCCGAGGGCGGCGGCGACGGCCTGGATCTGGGGGACGACGCCGTCCATGGTGCGCTGCGGGTCGAAGTAGACCACGGTGATGCCGAGGGCCTTGAGCTGCTCGCGCAGGGCTGGGGTGACGGCGGTGGTGTCGGTGAGGAATACCGTGGGCCGCAGTGCCGCAACCGATTCCACGCTCAGGGTGCCCGAGCCGCTGGAGACGGTGGGCAGGTCCTCGACGGCAGGGAACGCCGCAGAGTTGGAGCGGCCGACCAGTTTTGACCGGAGGCCGAGCGCGACGACGGTCTGGGCGAGGGTGCCGTAGCGGTCGGCGGCGATGATGCGGCTGGTGTCGGTGACGGTGACGTCGCTGCCGTCGAAGGACTTCACGGTCGCGGGCAGCACCGGGGTGGGTTCGGGTCCGATCGCCACCGGGTTCAGGTCGCCGACGCTGGCGGTCACCGGGCCGTGGGTGCCGCCGCTGCCGGAGGTGCCGCCGCTGCAGGCGGTGACGCCCGCGACCAGGCCGATGCCGAGCAGCATGATCAGCAGCGGGCGTGCGGCCGAGCGGGCATTCACGAGACACCTCATGCAGGTAAGGTTAGCCTTGCTCATTCTGTGCGTGCGCTCACGTCTCCGAGTGCCGCGGTGATGGCACGCGGCAGCTCGAGGGTTTCGGCGGCCAGAATCCCGGTGAGCTGCCCGATATCCCGCGCCCCGACCAGCATCGTCGCCACCGCGGGCTGATCGCGGATCCAGGCCAGCGCCACCGCCAGCGGTGAGGTGCCCAGCCCGTCGGCGGCGGTGACCACCGCGTCCACCACCCGCACCGCGCGATCGTCGAGGTGCGCGGTGATCTCGGCGGCGGTGGCCTCGTCGGCGCCGCGCGAGTCGGCGGGCACGCCGTCGCGGTATTTGCCGGTGAGGATGCCCCCGGCCAGTGGCGCGGTGGCGATCAGGCCGATGCCGTGATGCTGTGCGGCGGGCACGAATTCGTGCTCCACCCCGCGCGCGAGCAGCGAGTACTGGGTGGTCGCGGCGGTGATGGGCGCCGCGGCCGCCAGGGTGGCCAGCTGCCAGCCGTCGTAGCCGCGCGCGCCCGCGTAGCGCACCCGCCCCGAGCGCACCGCCCACGACAGGGTGTCGGCGATCTCCTCGAGGGGGGTGTGCGGGTCCCAGGCGGCGACGGTCCACAGGTCGAGGTGGTCGGTGCCGAGCTGGCGCAGGGTGTGGTCGAGCTGGCGCCGCATGGTGCGCCGGGAGGCGTCGACGGTCCAGCGCACGGCGGCGGGCGCTTCGGCGGCGGCATCGCTGAGTATCGGTGTGTATCCGGCACTTCCGGACAGCACGAGGTCCTCGCGGCCGATCTCGGAGAGCAGTTCGCCGAGAATGTGTTGCGCGGCGCCGTCCCCGTAGGCGGGGGAGGTGTCGACCAGGGTGCCGCCGGCTTCGACGAACGCCATCAGCTGGGCGGCCGCGTCCTCGGCGTCGGTTTCCCTGCCCCAGGTGTGGGTGGCCAGCCCGAGCCTCGAGACCCGCAGTCCGCTGCGGCCGACCGTCCGTTGTTCCATCACCGCGCTTGCACTTTCGTCACACGCGTCAGCCTAGGCCCACCTGTCGCATCTGCCGGGCTACGGCCCGCGGCGAGCGCGGCGGGTCGATGTCCGTACCGGGCAACTCCGCCCATTTCGCGCATGCATGTCCGAATTCGGACACCCGCCCGGTAGGGTCGCTGCGGTGTTGCGGCGCGGATGCGCCGGGGCGGTGGCGGTTCGGGCGCGCTGTGGCGCCGAAATCCGCACCGGGAGCCGACGATTCGGGACTGGAGGGTGTGTGGGCGAGTCGATGACGTGGGTGCAGGCGCTGGTGCTGGGCCTGGTGCAGGGGCTGACGGAGTTTCTGCCGATCTCCTCCTCGGCGCATCTGCGGATCACCTCGGCGGTGTTCTTCGGTGACGATGCGGGCGCCTCGTTCACCGCGGTCACCCAGCTGGGCACCGAGGCGGCGGTGCTGGTGTACTTCACCAAGGACATCTGGCGCATCCTGGTCGCCTGGTGCACCACGATGTGGTCGAAGGTGGCCGCGCCGCAACGGGTTTCGGTGCCGGTGTCCGAGCGTGCGACCACCCGGCTGCCGGTGCTGACCGAGGACGGGCGCTTCTCCTTCGGCCCCGATCCCGACGTGCAGCGCGAACTGGACTATCGGATCGGCTGGTATGTGATCATCGCCACCGTCCCGATCGGGGTGCTGGGTCTGCTGCTGAAGGACCAGATCCGTACCGGCGCACGGAATCTGTGGCTGGTGTCGATCATGCTGATCGTGTTCGCCCTGGTGATCGCGGCCGCGGAGTACTACTCGGGCAAGGCCTACGGTCGCCGGCGCCGCCCGATCGAGCTGCTGACCACCCGCGACGGCCTGATCATGGGGCTGGCGCAGTGCCTGGCCCTCATTCCGGGCGTGTCGCGTTCGGGCGCGACCTCGTCGGCGGGCCTGTTCTGTGGGCTGACCCGGGAGGCGTCGGTGCGGTTCTCGTTCCTGCTGGCGATCCCGGCGGTGCTGGCCTCGGGCCTGTTCAGTCTCCCCGACGCGTTCGAACCCGCTGGTGAGGGCCTCAATGCGTCGGGCCCGCAGCTGCTGGTGGCGACCATCGTGTCCTTCGCGGTCGGGTATGCCTCGGTGGCGTGGCTGCTGAAGTTCGTGGCGCGGCACTCGCTGGACTGGTTCGTCGGTTACCGCATCCTGCTGGGGTTGACGGTGCTGGTGCTGCTGACGACCGGCGTCGTGCCGGCGACGTAGCCAGTAGGCTGTCCCGGTGACGGTGATCCTGTTGCGGCACGGCGTGTCCACGTCGAATACCGCTCGCACCCTGGCCGGCCGCAGTGCGGGCGTCGATCTGACCGACCGCGGACGCGAACAGGCGCAGAGCCTGATGGAGCGGCTGGGATCACTGCCCATCGAACACATCGTGTGCTCACCGCTGCTGCGCTGCCAGCGCACCGTCGCCCCCCTGGCCGACAAACTCGGACTCGAACCCGAACCCGACGAACGCCTGCTCGAGGTCGACTACGGCGACTGGACCGGCAAGGCCCTGGCGGACCTGATGAGCGAGCCATTGTGGAAGGTGGTGCAGCGCCACGCCTCGGCGGCGACCTTCCCCTCCGGAGAGTCCTTGGCACAGGTGCAGTTTCGGGCCGTGTCCGCTGTCCGCGAACGGGATCGGCAGTTCGCGGCCCGGCATGGTAGCGATGTGTTGTGGATTGCGTGCACGCACGGCGACGTCATCAAATCGGTGCTGGCCGACGCGTTCGGCATTCACCTCGACGGGTTCCAGCGCATCGTGGTGGAGCCGGCGTCGATCAGCGTCATCCGCTACACCCCGACCGCCCCGTACGTGTGGCGGGTCAACGACACCGGGACGGACCTGTCCGCGTTGGCGGCGATTTCACCGCGAACCGGCGGCGAATCGCACTCGGGGCCGGTTCCCGGCGGGGAAACGGGTACCACCATCAGTACGGATAATGGGGTAGCGGAACGCCCCGATTCATAAGTGTGAGTGAACCGAATGGAGGTGCAATGGGCCGAGCAATCCATATCTTCCGCACCCCCGATCGTTTCGTCGCCGGCACCGTCGGCGAGCCGGGCGACCGCGCGTTCTACCTGCAAGCCGTGCAGGACCCGCGGGTGATCAGCGTGCTGCTGGAGAAGCAGCAGGTGAAGGTGCTGGCCGATCGGATGGGTCTGCTGCTGGACGAGGTACAACGACGCTTCGGCACCGCCGTGCCGCCGCAGGCCGCCGATGTGGCCGACACCGCGCCGTTGATCACCCCGATCGATGCCGAATTCCGGGTCGGCACCATGGGTTTGGGCTGGGACGCCGACGCGGGCGCGGTGGTGGTGGAGCTGCTGGCGATCACCGAGACCGAGGTGGACGAATCGGTGGTGCTCGACGACACCGAGGAGGGTCCCGACGCGGTGCGGGTGTTCCTGACCCCGGTGCAGGCGCGCGAGTTCGCGCTGCGCACGGCGCGCGTGATCGCCGCCGGACGCCCGCCGTGCCCGCTGTGCGGGGAACCGCTGTCGTCCAAGGGGCACATGTGCGTGCGCACCAACGGCTACAAGCGCGGCGACATCTTCGGCGCCAATGAACTCGAGGAATGACGGCGTGAGCGAGGACGGGCTGCGCACCGCCGAGCTGACGGTGATCGGGCAGGTCACCACCGCCAGCAATGTCACGCTGGTCTGCGAGACCGACGGCGCGGGGCTGCGGGTGGTGTACAAGCCGGTGCGCGGGGAGCGGCCGCTGTGGGATTTCCCCGACGGCACGCTGGCCGGGCGGGAGGTGGCCTCGTATCTGGTGTCGGAGGCGATCGGCTGGGGCATGATCCCGGAGACCGTGTTGCGGGAGGGTCCTTTCGGGCCGGGCATGGTGCAGCGCTGGATCGAGACCGCCGAGGATGCCCCGGGCCCGGATCTGGTGGATCTGTGCCCGGTGGATGCGGTGCCCGAGGGGTATCGGGAGGTGTTGCGGGCGCTGGATCCGGGCGGGCATCCGGTGTCGCTGGTGCACGCCGATGATCCGCGGCTGCATCGGATGGCGGTGCTGGATGTGCTGCTCAACAATGCCGACCGCAAGGGCGGGCATGCCCTGGTCGGGCTCGACGGGCGGGTCTACGGTGTCGATCACGGCATCTGCCTGCACCGCGACCCGAAGTTGCGCACGGTGCTGTGGGGCTGGGCCGGTGAGCCGATCGGTGACGAATTGCTCACCGACATTACGGTTTTCGTCAAGGCGCTGCCCGGTGAGCTGGGTGAGCGGCTGGCGGAGTTCCTCACCGACGCCGAGATCGAGGCGCTCGAGGCGCGCGGGCGGGCCCTGCTGGAGGAGCCGGTGATGCCGATGCCGGTGAGTCAGCGCCCGATTCCCTGGCCCGCGTTCTGACCCGGTCGGCGGCGACGTTCGCCTCCTCGTGATTGCAACTCTTGACACCCTCGCGCCCGCGACTAGGGTGCTGGTCGGCCAGGGCGGGTGGGTGTCGCGCGGCACACCGGTGCGGGGGCGGCGGGAATGGGGCGCGATCACACCGTTAACCTCGATTCATGCAGTCCTGGTCCGATATCGCTGTCCCGACCGTTCCCGGATCCGGACCGGCGTTGCGGTTGTTCGACACCGCCGACAAGCAGGTGCGCCCGGTGACCCCCGGCGCCACCGCGACGATGTACGTGTGCGGCATCACCCCCTATGACGCGACCCATCTCGGGCACGCGGCCACCTATCTGACCTTCGACCTGGTCAACCGGTTGTGGCGCGACGGCGGGCACGAGGTGCACTACGTGCAGAACACCACCGATGTCGACGATCCGCTGTTCGAGCGCGCGCAGCGCGACGGCATCGACTGGCGCGAGCTCGGCACCCGGGAGATCAACCTGTTCCGTGAGGACATGGCCGCTTTGCGGGTGATCCCGCCGCGCGACTACATCGGCGCGATCGAGTCGGTGCAGGAGGTGGTGGAGCTGGTCGACAAACTGCTCGCCTCGGGTGCGGCGTATGTGGTCGACGATCCGGAGTACGCCGACATCTACTTCCGCCACGACGCGACCGAGCAGTTCGGGTACGAGTCCGGCTACGACCGGGCGACGATGGATCGACTGTTCGCCGAGCGCGGCGGGGATCCGCAGCGGCCGGGCAAAAGGGATCCGATCGACGCGCTGCTGTGGCGCGCGGAGCGGCCGGGTGAGCCGTCGTGGCCGGCGCCGTTCGGGGCGGGCCGTCCCGGCTGGCACATCGAGTGTGCGGCGATCGCGCTCAACCGCATCGGCACCGAGTTCGATGTGCAGGGCGGCGGCAGCGATCTGATCTATCCGCACCACGAGTATTCGGCCGCGCACGCCGAGGCGCTGGTGAAGGGACGCCGTTTCGCCCGCCACTACGTGCATGCGGGCCTGATCGGGCTCGACGGCGAGAAGATGTCGAAGTCGCGCGGCAATCTGGTGTTCGTGTCGAAGCTGCGCCGCGCGGGCACCGACCCGGCCGCGATCCGGCTGGGGCTGTTCGCGGGCCACTATCGCGCCGACCGGGAGTGGTCGGATGCGGTACTGGCCGAGGCGCTTTCGCGGCTGGAGCGGTGGCGCGCGGCGGTGGCGCTGCAGTCGGGTCCCGAGGCCGGTGACACGGTGGCGCGGGTGCGGCGGCATCTGGCCGACGATCTGGACACGCCGAAGGCGATCGCGGCGATCGACGCATGGGCGCAGCAGGCGCTGGCCTACGGCGGACCCGATACCGCGGCGCCGGGCCTGATCAAGGACACCGTCGACGCCCTGCTGGGTGTCGCGCTCTGAGCCGCCCGAGAGCGTGAGTCGAACGCGCGAGCCCGGATCAACGGAACCACGATCCTGGTGATCGCGATCGGTGCCTTCCTGCTCGCCGCGCGCCTTGCCACGC